>CADCLI010000026.1 GCA_902802285.1 uncultured Bacteroidales bacterium | reverse complement strand
CCAGTCAACTTATAGCAGTAATAAGAATAACCAGAGTCAACTTCTATCAGGAATAAGACAATCCGAGTCAACCTTTTTTAGGGAAACGCAAATTGCAACAGTTTTGCAGCGCCAAGTTGTTGTTCTGAAAAACAAATAGAAATATGTTTGTCCCTGTAATTCAAACAAAAACGGAAATGAAAAGATTCATATTAATCAGCGTTATTGCATCGGCCATTTGTTGCCTCAATGTAAATGCCCAGAAAGCATTCAGACCGATGTCCATGATGGATTATAAAATATGGGGTGAAGAAATTGACTGGTTATTTGACACCGAAGCGGAGGTGAATTTCATGTTTGCACCTTTCCATTCCGGAAGTCCGGCTCTATCTTTCAATAATGGAACAATCAAAGTAGTAACAGGGGAAAAGGAACACTTGAAAGAATGTGACTCGAAATTATATTCATCATTAGTGTTTTTGGCAAAGCATTCCGTTATGACTGCCAATTACTACACCAATCAGCATTATGGATTAGACGGAATGACCTACTATTTGTTCTATAAATCCGATGGCGTGCGCAGTTGGCACCCAAACGGGTTATGCGGTCAAACCGTAGAAGTCTTTTGGAATGTTCTTCAAGCAGTAGAAACAGACGACGATGCACTATTGGAACAACAGAAAGCAATTGCAGATTCCATCTGTAAAAAATTCAAGACCTACTATCCTGAGGATTTTGCAGATATAGTAATATCAAAATCATCATTTGGTTCCAATCCCTTCAATGTAATATTAAGTCTGTTGGCAGTAACAGAATTATCTGACTTCTTGAGAACTGATTTACAACTCACCTTCAATTTCAAAAGATTAAAATACAGACGCAGTTACAAACAGAATTACCTCCGGAAATATGAGAAAACTCTCCAACAGGTCGCTTATTGGATGTATGTCCAATCAGATTTTGGAGATATATCCAATGCCGTCTATTTTATAGTAGACGATGTAACCGAACCGATAATCGGCAAAAACCAATACGGCACATATGAAATCAAAATCAATGAAAAAGACATTTCCGTAGATAAAATGGTCTCCCTAATCCAACAGCTATAATACAAATGCGTTGACACAATAGTATCGTTTCCCTGTGCCATTGGGGACTGACCCCAATTGTACTATTATTCCAAAAACCGCAACAGAAATTCGCAAAAGTGTGAATTGTTCGCAGATTTGTTGTTATATTTGCACCAGAATAAAAATCTGAGACTATGAACATTGATTTTGATTCAACGGCTTTAGAAGAGCTAAATACAGGCTTTTGTTCCACAGTTCTCCCGATGGGAACGGAATAGTAGTAAATGTATTATTGACAGATATTTCAAAGCATTATGAGTAAGAAAAGAATAACCCCGCTTGAAGCTACACATCCAGGGGAGATGATAAAGGACGAACTTAACGAGCGTGGCATGACTCAGAAACAACTCTCAGAGGCCACAGGCATTAAGCCTTCGGTCTTGAGTGAAACCATTAATGGTAAACGCAGCGTTTCACTTAATATGGCCATTGCCCTTGAAAAGGCATTTGATATTCCTGCCGATATATGGATGAATATGCAGACAAACTATGATTTGGATATGGCAGATATCGCCAAAAGGGACAACCAGCGTGAGACTATCCCGGTTGTCATACCCGTCCGCGACCATAACCTTCTACTGGAACTTGCCCGCAAGTTTGGCTGGGCCTGTATGTTATAATCCCAAAGGATACCCCAACGGTTATCCTCTTTCTTTTTGCCCACAGGGCAAGTATGTGCTGAAAATGTCTTGCCCTAAAAAAAGTGGTTCTTCCGCAATTCAATTTAGTTGAAAAGACAAGTTTTTGTTTGAGTTGATTCAGTTAAGTCACATTATCTTGTTATCAACTACGTTTTACTCTCACTCTACCCATACTCTACCCATACTCTAGGCATACCCTTGGCATACCCTACCCATACTCTACCCATACTCATTGAGTAAGCTTAGAGCGAGCCTAGACTATGCCTAGACTATGCCTGGACTATGGCTAAGAGTTGCCTGGACTATGGCTAATGGCAGCCTTTCAACTAAATTGCGGAAGAACCACCTATTTTAGGGAAACGCAAATTGCAACGGGATTGCAACGCTTTTTGCTTGGATTGAGATGATGGGGAGGCATACATTTGCAGCAGAAACAAATGTATGCTGTTATGAATAAAATGGTTTTGGTATTTGCGTTGGCCCTGCTGGCGGGAACTTCGGTCTCATCGGCCAAGAATAAAAGACAATCGGATTTGGTTGTATCGGTAACTCCCGGATCTGTAACATTCAGTGTTGAGGATGTCAAGATTGCAAAGGATCTTCTGCCTGTCATGAACGGTAAGGATTTGGCCCTAAACTGGCTTGAATGGTCTGAAAGGGATTCTTATTTGGGTTCAAGTTTTGCCGATATGACATTGGTGGATGGCGGTGACAACCCTTTCTTCTCAATGGTTTGTCTGGCTTATGCACATCACAGACCCATTATCCTCACGCCCGATGCCATGTGGATATTGATATGCCATGGTTTTTCACAGTATGTAAATCATGAACCTGATAAGTTCAGGGACTATCTTGTAAGCCATCAAGGCAAGGAAACGCTGCTTATCCAGACGTCTCCGGAAACTACTTCGGAACAGAAGGTTGAGAAGTTTGCCTCTCTGATAGGCAAAGAGACAAAAGGAGATTTGGCGGAGGTGATGACGTGCAATTTCTCAACTACAGGTATGGTTGAGCGCATGGTATCACAGATTGTAATGATGGATGCCGTAAAACCTTATTTTGATTATGTTGAATTTCTGATAGGTTGCGGTATCCCGAGTGTTACGCTTGAGGGTACTCCCGATGACTGGAAACTTTTACGTGAAAAGACACGCAAATTGGGCGAATTCGGAGTTAGTGAGTGGACCGACAGGCTGGACCCCATATTGGAGCAGTTCGTTGCCGCATCCGAAGGTATGCCTGATGCCGACTTCTGGTGGGATATGGCCATAAAGGGGCGTCCCCGGAATTTCCATCTCCTGGAAGTAGCCGGCGGATGTGGCTCACCTGCAGGTGAACCCACCAAATTTGACGGATGGTTCCTTGAGTTCATTCCGTTTGATGCCAACTGGTCGCGCCCCAAAAAGATTGCGTATGACCATAATCTGATTCCCCTCATGACCAGTGTTCCCATTATTCAATATGTTGATGACGGAGTGGGTAATTGCTTAGGTATCAATGCTCTTGAACTGCGTGCCGGGATTGTAGGCCTTTCACAGGACAATGAGACCAAGGCGTTACGTCCCGAGATAGGCTGGCTGGTAAGGAATGACTCTACAATAGAGTTTGATAAGGATGATGTTCGCGATAAGGTGGCTCAAGCTACTTCAATGAGTGGTGATGATGTGGTAATCAAACAAGCCGTAAAATGGCAGGATAGCAAGCATGGGAAAAGCAGGAGAATAGGCACAAGCCTGCGCAAGGACAGGAAGTACATTGGTTCCGGTTTTACAGTTATAGGTGACTTCGCTCACGAACGCGAACTGCAACTGTCGGAATTTGAGGGTTGGGGTGTCTCAGTGAGATACATAGAATGGTAAGACCTACACAAAAGGAAGTCTGACTCAATCCGAGTCAACCTTTTTTAGGGAAACGCAAAATGCAACAGTTTTGCAATGCCTATTTGTCGTTTTAATAATATGTCAATACATACATTTGCATCGGAAACAATAAAAGCTTGAATTATGAAAAAGATTGTCATTTGTATTATTGTTCTAATTATTACTTACTCTGTTAAAGCTTCCCAATGGAGATACAGAGCATACTTCCCACATTTCTATCCCCAGCACGTGGTGAAAGCTAAAATGCTTGAAAGAAACATCTATCATGAAAATGAATTTGAATCTTTCTACTCATACACCATTCAAGTTTTGGATGATTTTGGACAGGGGCTGGCTGACACTTTAGTTCTGCTACCAGCAGACACTACTACATCTTATGACGATTTACCTACACCTAATCGTCAATTTATGTATCTAAATATGCAATCAGACTATTATATTGGTTTTAACAGTGATAGCACAAATTATTATTTCTATGACATGAGATACTTCACCATAGACAATAATAAAGTAGGCTGGGGGCCTTTTACAAGATTTGATGATTTTCTAGACCGCATAGATATATTAGACTTAGGCCTACCTATAAAAATTGACATGTCTGTAAAGAGATTTGAAAGGAAGCTCAAAAGAAAACTAAAGCAGAAACATATAATATGATAGTATTGTAGCAAAATAAAATGATTATGAAAAAGATATTTGCTGTATTATTATGTGCTCTGTTCATTACGGCTTGCAGCAGCACCCGCGGCAATCTGCTGAGCAAGGTTGAGTATCATGATGATGATGTGTTTGAGCGTGAAGAGTATCATTATTCATCCGATGGTGAGCTTGCTCTGGTTACCCGTGTCATTTATTACAACAACGCACCGGACTCCTCATGGACAGAGTATGAAATCAGGCGCAACGGTCAGACTACCGATACCATTGAAACAATCAACAGCATCAAAAGGAAGATAAAGAGCAGTGACGGAACCATAAGATCTTATAACCTTGTAGGAGATGAATGGAAAGAGAAATCCTTCAGGAAAAGAGATGAAAAAGGAGGGGATATAACAGAAAACGCAGTTCTTGTATATGATAAAAAAGGCAGAATCCTTAGCAGGGAATTATATGACCCGGATGAGACTGATGATGATCATCCTACATTCATTACAGATACATATAAATATATAGGTAGAGGCAAAGTAATAAGAATAGAAAGCAAAAAGGAATACCGCGACGGCAGTTATCATAAAGAGCCAATCAGGAAATACAAAGAAAAGTATAAGAACGGATTGAGGACCAAGATTGTAGTATATATGATGAAGGACGGTAAGTTCCGTAAACATTGTGTAAACACATGGAAATATGATTTCCGCGCAAAAGTCCCTCTTAAATCATTCGCTTATAGTCCCAGTGATTACATAATCTTCAGAAGACCTTGGCAAAAAACAATCTGGACATATGAAAAGTAAAGTACATACTATCTTATTCCTGCTAGCTTTATGCTGTGCACCGACTGTCAGCTTTGATGTAATGGCTCAGGATTTCCTGGAGCCCAGCGACCGCTTTATTGCAAATGATAAAGACGGAAATTTACGTAATCAATATGACAATGAGGTCGTAAAGTATTTGTTTCCTCAAGAGTATTCTATTGGTTATTTTGCTTCACCCTCTTTCTCAGGCCAGTACGGCATATTCCTTATAAGGGACAATGATGGCCCCATGCTGGTGTACAACAGGTTCAAGAGCAATTATTCTGTCTCTAGGCGTGGGCGTAGTAAAAAGGAGGAAAACGTAAAGGTATCCAGTGATACCGTAAGAATAAGCACTGAAGAAGCAGACCGCCTGACTGCAATCATTACCGATGCCATTGACAAGGCTGTCAAACCCAATGGGCTTGGTAGATTAGTCTTTGATGGAACGACTTACTTTTTCATGTTGCCCGATAAGATGGCCAAAACCTGTTCTCCCGAAAAGAACACGAATTGCTATAATCTGGTGGAGTAGTTTGAGAACCAAAAGAAACTGTTTGGTGACGAACCATTTCTGGAGCTCTCCTAAATTCGTCAGTCTTTCTCTTGTATCCCAATAATCGGATTACTTTTGCAAAGAAACCACTATATTTAAATTTTTGAGTATCTTTGTCATATCTGATACCAATAGAGTCGTATTCCTTCTTGACCATTGGTGTCAGAAGGGATTTTTTATTCCAAAAATTTGAACTTGTTCACTAATTAGTTATCTTTGCTCCATATGAAAAATGAAAAGAATCTGACTCCGATTGAAGACCTCATTACGGAGGATTTTGGAGCCATTGGAACTCCGGGACGTGAACAGTTCGATATGGAGTGCGATGCCTTTATTATAGGTGAGCAGCTTAAGGATGAACGTCTTAGAGCGGGACTAACCCAAGAGCAACTTGCGGACAAGATAGGAACTAAGAAGAGTTTTATATCAAGAGTAGAGAGAGGACATACAGACATCCAACTTTCAACTCTAGTAAAACTATTTCAGGGACTTGGCCGAAAAGTAAGCGTTAGGGTAATTTGATATTCAGACTGACCGATGATTGTATGTATAGCTGAGAAGCCCAGTGTGGCCAAGGATATAGCCGATGTGCTGGGCGCCAAGACAAAACACGACGGGTACATTGAGGGTAACGGTTATCAGGTAACCTGGACCTTCGGACATTTGTGTACCCTGAAGGAGCCCCATGACTACACACAGAACTGGAAGAACTGGAGCCTGGGCAGCCTGCCCATGATACCGCCCCGGTTCGGTATAAAGTTGATTGAGGATAAGGGAATAGAGAAACAGTTCAAGATAATTGAGTCACTCATGCAGAAGGCCGACGGCATTATCAACTGCGGTGATGCCGGCCAGGAGGGTGAGCTCATTCAGCGCTGGGTGATGCAGAAAGCCGGCGCCAAATGTCCCGTAAAACGCTTGTGGATATCGTCACTGACCGAGGAGTCCATACGCGAAGGATTCAGCCACCTGCAGGACCAGGATGCATTCAAGTCACTCTACGAGGCAGGTCTGTGCCGCGCCATAGGTGACTGGCTGCTGGGCATGAACGCCACCCGCCTGTACACCATAAAGTACCGTGCGGGCAACAACCGCCAGGTGCTTTCCATTGGCCGCGTCCAGACCCCCACCCTGGCACTGGTTGTAAACCGCCAGAAGGAGATAGATAACTTCAAACCCGAGCAGTACTGGGAGCTCAAGACCGTCTATCGCGACACCACCTTTTCATATACAAAGGGCAAGTTCACCAAGATTGAGGACGGCCAGGCACTGCTGGAAGAGATCCGCCCCCTCAATTTTGTCATAACCGATGTAACCCGCAAGGAGGGCAAGGATTTTGCCCCGCGCCTGTTTGACCTCACATCGCTGCAGGTGGAGTGCAACCGCAAATACGGCTACTCGGCCGATGACACCCTCAAGACCATCCAGTCACTCTACGAAAAGAAGATAACCACATACCCGCGTGTAGATACCACATTCCTGAGCGATGATATCTACCCCAAATGTCCAGGCATACTCAAGGGGCTCAAGGATTACGCCCAGTTCACCGCCCCGCTGGAGGGACAGAAACTGCCCAAATCCAAGAAGGTGTTTGACAACAGCAAGGTGACTGATCACCATGCCATCATCCCCACCGGAGTCTACCCCAACAACCTGAGCCAGCAGGAGCGCGCAGTATTTGACCTGATAGCCCGCCGCTTTATCGCCGTCTTCTACCCCGACTGCCTCTACGCCCAGACCACGGTCCTTGGCAAGGCCGGCCGCGCCGAGTTCAAGACCACGGGCCGCGAGATCCTGAAACCAGGCTGGCGCGTACTCTTTGACAAGGAAAAGACCGATGAAAAGGCCGATGATGACGAACGCATACTCCCCCAGTTCACCGTCGATGAAAGTGGGCCCCACCTGCCTGAACTCCAGGAAAAGTGGACCACCCCGCCCAAGCCCTACACCGAGGCCACCCTGCTGCGTGCAATGGAAACCGCCGGCAAACTGGTAAATGATGAGGAACTGCGTGACGCAATGAAGGAGAACGGCATAGGCCGCCCTTCAACCCGCGCCGCAATCATCGAGACCTTATATAAACGCGGGTACATGCGTAAGGAGAAGAAGAACCTCTATCCCACGCCCACGGGCATCGGCCTCATAGACCTTATCCATGAGGAGCTGCTCAAGAGCGCCGAGCTTACGGGAATCTGGGAGAAACGCCTGCGCGAGATAGAGCGAGGCAAATACCAGCCCGCCCAGTTCATGGAAGAACTCAAGCAGATGGTCACCACCCTTGTACATGATGTTCTTGCAGATAATTCTTCAAGACTTTGAATATTTTTTGATTTTTCGCATAAGGAATCAGGAGTTTTGGGTACTAATTGTATGATAGAACTCCCAAACAGATGGACAAAAGAGAATTAGAATTCACCAAAACGGTCCGGGAATACCGTAAGACTATCTATACGGTATGCTATTTCTTCTCGGACAATCCTACTGAAGTTGATGACCTTTTCCAGGAGGTGCTTATCAGCCTCTGGAAGAGTTTTGCCAAGTTCCGCGGGGACTGCAGCCCCAAGACGTGGATTTGGCAGGTAAGCCTAAACACCTGTTGCAATCTTGACCGCAACAGGAAAAAGCTTGTGCCTACCGTTCCGTTGGTCATTGACAAGGAGGTTTTGAGTGATTCCGATGAAGTTGGCCAGCAGATCAAGTTTATGTATAACAGGATCAATAAACTTGAACTGCTTGACCGCGCCGTAATCCTTCTGTGGTTGGAGAGTATGAGTTATGATGAGATTGCAGCGATAGTGGGTATTTCCACCTCGGCTGTTACCGGCAGGCTGTTCCGCATAAAGGAGCAACTCAAATCTATGTCTAACAATTAATACCCGAAAGCTATGAAACAGAATATGGATGATCTCAAGGAACTTGAGGAACTCAAGACCACATACAACCTGCTTGAACAGCGTCTCGACGGCCAGGAGATAGTGTCCGATAAGCAACTGCGCGAAGTCATGGAACGCCGTCTGATCAACATCAACAGATATCTCAAGACTACACTGATTGCACTCAATCTGATTGCGACACCCCTATTCGCCCTGTTCCTGTATCTTGTAAGGGACCTGACAGTGGAGAATATCATCGGCCTTATCCTTATGTGGACCGTCTCTTTGGTATTCGGAATCCTGTTCTACAGGAAAACCAGTAGAACCTATTATGCGGGCTGGGATATCACGACTATCTGCAATCAGGATGCCAAGTACCAGAAACTCCTGAAATGGTACAATATCGCAACATGCATGTTCTGGATGGCCTACACCTCTCTGAGATCATTGTTTACCGTTCACGACATGGCAGAGTTCATAGTCTGGCTGATAATTATGGCACTGTTAGCCGGCGCAAGTTTTGTCGGTTTAAAATTGGGAAAAGCCATCAACCGCAGAATGCCCACTGATCCCGAAACAGGTTTACGCCAAAGCCCCAAATGGCTCAATGCAGCAATAATTATTATAACTTTAGCATTGGCAGTATTTTATGTAATAACCAAAAGATAGTTTATGAGGAAGTCCTTTTTTATTGTTTGTGCAGCGCTGAGCATCATGGGATGCGCTGATGTAACCGTTCAGGATGTTCCTGAGGTAGATGATGACGATGCCGTTGAAGTAGCATTTGAGGATGTCACAACCGATGTCCGCATAGTACCCCTTATTTCCGATGACCCCTTAGGAGCCTGCAACGAACTCCATTGCTACGGCAACGAGGTACTCATGTCTGACAGGAACGGCGAATACATCTACTACTTTGTAGACGGAAAGCTCAAGTCAACACTCCACGCCGTAGGACGCGGCCCCGGTGAATACACCAGCATAGCACACTTCACCTACTCACCTACCAAGAAACTCCTTCTTGTCAGTGCCATAGGTGACATCAATGATTTCATGGAGTCCTCAAGCTCAATGGTGATGAAATTCACCGTACCTGACATGAAGTTCGTAGGCAAAATACCCATTGAAGGAAAGATAGCCTCCATGTCATGCCAGGACGGAGACAAGATTCTGGCAATAACCGCAGCAGCCAGCCTGTCAATTAGTGACCTTAGTTCATCATTGGACACAAGCAGGGTTATCCTTGCTGACATAGAGACCGGCCAGACCATCACAAGATTCAGGAATGTGCCATACTATGAGTACCTGCAGGGTGACATAATGCAGGCATCAGGACCCAATCTGACCAACGTCATGTGCGCAAGCGGTTTTGCAAACAAACTCTACCGTTATCAGGACGGCAAGCAGCAGTTTGTCTTTGCCTTTACATTCCGTGAAAAGAATATCCCGCAGGAGTTCCTGGATCCCCAGAAGGATCCCCAGGAGTCTCTCATGGGACTGCTTGAATTCATGATGTCAAATCCTGACAATGATTGTCTTGAAGGCGGATTCTGGCCGATAATAGATGGAGACCGATACTCATTCTGGTATCACAAGGTCATGGAGCAGTATCGTGACCATTTCTACAGATATGAAAACGGCAAGACCGTAAACTATCGCGGATTCCGGGCCAAGGGAACCAACATACCTTTTGTTCCCAAGGCAGTGGATGGCACCACATATGTCACCATAATGGAAGGTACCACCGAGACTCTGTTCAGTGCGTCTTCGGAGCGCAGTTCATTTACAGCTGAACTGGAGAAGACAATGAACGCCCAGAATCTTAATAATCCGGTGCTTGTTTACTACAAAATCAAATAATTTCACCCTAATCGAAAAAAAAAATTTCATTTTCTCTGAAAGGAATCTGAAGGTTCGGATACTAATTGTATGAACGAACTTCAAAAACAGATGGATAATTTAGAGTTAGAATTCACAAAAATGGTCCGTGAGCACCGCAAGACAATTTATACGGTGTGCTACTTTTTCTCGGACAATCCGACAGAAATCGATGACCTTTTCCAGGAAGTGTTGGTAAATCTATGGAAAAGTTATCCCAAGTTCCGTGGCGACAGCAGTGTCAAGACCTGGGTCTGGCGCGTCAGCCTGAACACATGCTGTGCCATAAACAGGGCCGATAAGCGGAGAGTGCCAACAGTCCCGCTTGGCATCGACAAGGATCTTCTAGTCAGCGACAACGATCAGTCTAGCGCGCAGATCAAGATGCTGTATGACAGGATCAACAAGTTGGAGGTTTTTGACCGCGCCATTATCCTTCTGTGGTTGGAGAGTATGAGTTACGATGAGATTGCAGCCATCGTGGGCATTACGACATCGGCCGTAACCAGCAGGCTGTTCCGCATCAAGGAGCAACTCAAATCAATGTCTAACAATTAATCCGTTAATCCTATGACAGACAATACTTTCAATCTGGACGAACTTAACGAGCTGAAGCAGGCATATCAGCTTATTGATGAGAAACTGGACGGCAAGGAGATTGTAACTCCCGAGCAGATCCGCACCGTCACCCTCAAGAACATAGGTTTCTTCAAGACAGTATTCAAGAGAGACGTCACATGGTCAACTCTTGCATTCGTGCCTATCGCTATCCTGTATCTTGTATTAAACAATTTATATACAGTCAAATCTCTGAGTATCCTATGTATATATTACGTTATTGATCTTACACTGCGTTTCCTGTTGGTTCGCAGGATGAACCGTGTCGATTTTTCCACACTCGACGTAAAAACGCTCTTGGAAGAGGAGAAGAACTATATGAAAGCCAATGCAGCCATCGCATTTTTTGCATTTGCATTCTGGATTGCATACGGCCTGATTTACTTCAACTACACATTTACAATAATCTACGCAGCATTACTTCTTCTGTTGATTGTTTCCAGGACAAGTTTCTTCAAGAGAAGTGTAATCAGGTCTTTAGCCACTCCAATAGAAGCTGTAGAGATAGGAAAGGGCAGACAGATATTTATATGGTTCTTCTCCATATTACTGATTCTTGTACTTATTCCACTGTCGGTAGGGTACGTCATGGACATAACAGCCAATGGTTTTGATCTGTTCAAGTTCCTGCTCAGAATCGGTTATTTGTTCGCTTACCTTTCCATCATACTCCAAGGCTTATTCCTGAAAAAAATCAGGGGAGGTCAAGCCCCCATAATGACCAAGGTCACTTCAATTTTGGCAATAGTCTGCATCATACTGACAATAATTCCTGCCATCATTATGTATATCAACAACAGCTCGGTAGTATTTACCAATATTTTCCCGGCATTCCTTGCAATAATGGTATTGTATTTGAACACAACCCCCAGAAAACAATGACACAGGGAACTGATCCTTCTGTGCCCAAGTCC
Source organism: uncultured Bacteroidales bacterium (assembly GCA_902802285.1). Lineage (GTDB taxonomy): Bacteria > Bacteroidota > Bacteroidia > Bacteroidales > Bacteroidaceae > Colenecus. The sequence goes on along the minus strand of CADCLI010000026.1, from coordinate 11,058 downwards.
AACATAATAATATACAGATATGAAATTTCTTAAATTGTTTGTTTGCATGACAGCCATTGCCATGCTCTTCACAGAGTGTAAGAAAACAGCGTCCTTTGAAAACTATATCTCAATAGCCGACCCCGATGACCGAGAGGAAGTTGCGTTTGAGGATGTGGCAACCGATATAAGTATAGTACCTCTTATCAGCGATGAGCCCATAGGCGGCTGCAACAAAGTCAAGTGTTACGGCTCAATTGTATTGGTACGTGCCGATCAGGACCAGAGCCTGTTCATCTTTGAAGACGGTAAGCAGATAGCACATCTGTGCAAGGTTGGCCGTGGTCGTGGAGAATACACTCGCATAGGTGATTTTGTATACTCTCCCAAGAACAACATCCTTTATATCAAGGGCTCCGCAGGCATTAACACTGTACTTGTCTATTCCTTCCCTGACCTGCAGTTCCTTAGATCATTTGACGGTGGTGACTTTACAGCTTTTGCCGAGCATGACGATTCCACTCTCATCTGCCGAATGACTAATGAAGAGGATCAGAAGTTTGCCGATTATTTCGTCAGCGCAAAAAACGGAGAGAAACTCGCCATAGCAAAAGAAGTAGGCATTACATCCCTGATGTTCAACACCGATATGAATTACTACACTCCCCAGCACAGGATTCTGCTTGAGACAGGCTCTGTCAATACCATATCGGAAGTACCGGCCAGGATAGGTGACAAAGAGAGAATCATACGTCAGTTTGACTTTGGTGACAACAGCGTTCCTGTCAGATTCGATTCAATCAACTATCAAGATGACCCTGAACCTCTGTTGTCTGATTTCATAAATTACATTATAACCAACAGGGATGTAGTCCTGAACAAAAACCAGGCCGTTGCGGACAAAGGTTCAGTCTCATTCTGGTACAAGTCCATCGGCAGCCCCCAGGATGTCACATATTGCCGCATCAACGACAACGATGAGATGGTCAGATACTGCGGTTTCAAGGCATCGGGAACAAAAACCGGGCTGTTTGCAACCGGCGTAACTGAAAAAGGTCAGTACGTAACTCTGGTTGAAGGACTCCCCGAGACACTCTTTGATGAGTCCGATGAACGCAGCGAGTTCTCAGCCAAACTGGAGAACACGATGAAAGCTCAAGCCTTCAATAACCCCGTCCTGGTATTTTACAATATAAAATAAAACAATATAGCCGCCCGTTTCACGTTATTACAACAGATGAAACGGACGGCTGCACACCTGATAGTAGCAGCCCTGTGGCTCTTTTGCAGCTGCGGGGCTGAGCTCAGTCTGCGCAAAGGTGACCAGCGCTATGCCCTGGGCGAATACACCGAGGCCGCCGCTCTCTACAAGAAAGCCTATGCCGGCACCCCTTCATCCGAGAAGGAACTGCGTGCCCAGACCGCCTTCAAGCTGGCCGAATGCTACCGCCGCACCAACTATGTGCCACGTGCCCTGGCAGCCTACAAGAACGCAGTCCGATACCACTACCCAGACTCGGTGGTTTACCGTTACCTGGCCGATATGCTCCGACTTGACGGCAAGCCCGCCGAGGCCGAGAAGAACTATCTGATTGCGCTGCAGCATGACTCCACCGATGTACTGGCACAGAACGGTCTCAAGTCCTGCCGTATGATTCAGGACTGGAAGGACAATCCCACCAGATATATCGTCAAGAAAGATCCCGTACTGAACGGCCGCTACAGTGACTGGTCACCGGTATTCGGCAGCGCCGAGTATGACGTAGTCTACTTTACATCATCCCGCAAGGAGTGCGCAGGCGATGAGATCAACGCCATAACCGGAATGAAAAACTGCGACATATTCGTATCACGAAAGGATGACAAGGGCAACTGGAAAAAGCCGGAACCCGTTCAGGGTGGACTGAACTCGGTTTTTGAGGACGGGAGCTGCGCCCTCAGTCCGGATTTCTCTACGATGTACTACACATATTGCGCATCGGACCCGCAGCTACCCCGCCCCGCAGCTATCTACAGGTCAAGCAGATCGGACGCATCCTGGTCTCAGGGCTCCCCGTTCGGAAATTCCAATGATTCAATATATAACTATGCGCACCCCACTGTATCACCCGACGGGGAGTGGCTCTACTTTGTGTCCGATATGGACGGAGGTTACGGTGGTCTGGACCTTTGGCGCATACCCATAGACGGCCGTCTGATAGGAGCCGAGAACCTGGGACCGGACATCAACACCCCCGGTAACGAGATGTTCCCCATGTTCCGCCGTAACGGAGAGCTTTACTTCTCGTCAAACGGTCATCCCGGCATGGGCGGTCTGGACATATTCTGCGCTGTCAGCACCAGTGACACCACCTGGACCGTCACCAACATGGGCACGCCCGTAAACTCGCAAGCCGATGACTTTGGCATGACCTTTGAGGGCGATTACACCCGCGGATTCTTCAGCAGCAACCGTGGCGACGGCCGCGGGCGTGACCATATCTACCGTTTTGAACTGCCGGAGACCGTACACAATATCATCGGCTGGGTATATGAAAAGGACGGCTATGAACTGCCCGACGCACTGGTCTATCTGATAGGCAATGACGGCACCAACCTTAAACTCAATGTCAGGGAGGACGGATCGTTCACCCAGCGCATCAATCCGGGAGTGAGTTACCTGCTGCTGGGCACCGCCAAGGGCTTTATGAACTACAAGCAGGAGATGACGGCCGACAGTACCAACCAGGACCGCGAATACGTGCTGCAGTTCCCGCTTTCGTCAATATCCAAGCCGGTCATGATAGACAACATCTTCTTTGACTTTAACAGCGCCAACCTGAGAGCCGAATCGGCCCAGTCACTCAACGAACTTGTACAGTTGCTCAACGATAATGCAGGCGTAACCATTGAGATAGGTGCCCACTGCGACTATGTAGGCGATGATGACTACAACAAACGACTGTCACAGCAACGTGCCGAGAGTGTTGTTGAGTATCTGATAAAGAACGGCATTGACAGCAAGCGTCTTACCGCCCGCGGATACGGTGAGTCAACACCCAAGACCATAACCAAAAAGATTGCCGAAAAATATGATTTCCTGACCGAGGGCACTCAACTTACCGAAGAATTCATAAAGAGCCTGCCCGATGACCGGCAGGAGATATGCAACCAGCTTAACCGCCGCACCGAGTTCCGCGTGATACGTACCACCTACGGCCTGTTCGGCAGTAAATAATCAGCTGATGGAATTGCGTATCCTCCACTCCTGAGGATACATGTTATTGGCGCGGTTGCCTATGTTCTTGGCAAATCCCAGAGGTATATCCTTATAGGTCAGCAGCACGACGCCGCGCGGCGCATCCTCAAGTCTTATGGCATCACAGTGCAGATATGCAAGAGCCTGCTGTCGTGACACCTCAACCCTGTTGAATGCATCACGGTTAAGAGCACTGCTCATGGCAAGAGCATGAGCCGGAACCCAGTCACGCCCCTTCATCACCGCCACCTCAATGCCGGGCACAAGAGCATACAGCTCCTGTCCGGCCTGCCACATATCATCCTTAAGGGCCGATGGCAACGCATACACCGACTCGTTCTTAATGAAGAACTCATATCCGCCCTCCGGTTTAAGCCAACGCTTGCATTCCGCAGGAACCTTTGAGCCATCACCCCTGAAAGGTCTGCTCTTAAGACTAGCGGCAGCGCCCTCAGGCTTGCGCAGCAGGCAAAGGAAAAAACCCTCACCGCGTGTGCGGTGCTGCATAAAATGGTACACAGGTATATTATCCTCAGTCAGGGAGCCTGCGATATTCCATTTGGGGTCCGGATTCAAATCAACGGCCTCTGCTCCGAACTTGTCCATAATCCAGCGCACATTATCCTCATCCTCCTGGCGGTTAAACGTGCATGTGCTGTATATAAGGTATCCTCCGGCCTTGAGTGCAGGCCATATATCCTCTATTATCTCACGCTGACGCGCGGCGCACATCTCCACGTTCTTAAGGCTCCAGTCACGGATGGCACCCTCGTCCTTACGGAACATACCCTCGCCAGAGCAGGGAGCATCCACGGCAATAAGGTCAAACATAAGGCTTGACTCGCCTATCTGCCTGGGAGTATTGCAGGTAACCATCACGCCCGGACGGCCCCACTTGACCATATTCTCGGCCAGTATCTGGGCACGCCCACGCTGAATCTCGTTCGATATGAGCAGGCTGCCCTCAGGAAGCAACTGAGCCAGAAGGGTTGATTTACCGCCGGGGGCTGCACACAGGTCAAGCGCGCAGACAGGACCGCTCACGCATTTCTTCAACGCCTCACACAGGAACATGGATGATGCCTCCTGCACGTAGTAACAGCCCTGATGCAGCAGCGGATCCATCGTGAACTGCGGACGGTGATCCAGATAAACGGCGCGGTCCATCCACAGTACGCGGCCATCGACCCCACATTCAAGTGACTCAAGTACAAGGTTTTGGGCATCGGCAGCCTTGGAATTGAACCTTATGCTAACCTCGGGTTCGGTCTCCAGAGCGGCCAGCAGAGCATCACGCTCGGCAGCCGATAAGATGTTGATAAATTCCTGCGGTAAAGCCATGCCTTAGTTGAATTATAACGCGAAGGTAAGCCAAAAAATCAGTATATTCGCAGACAATAAAAAGGAAAACTTAATGAAACAGTACCTAGACCTGCTTGACAGAATACTACGTGAAGGAGTTCAGAAAGGTGACCGCACCGGTACCGGCACGCTCAGCGTGTTCGGACACCAGATGCGGTTCAACCTGGAGGAGGGATTCCCGCTCCTGACCACCAAGAAACTGCATCTTAAATCCATCATTTACGAGCTGCTCTGGTTCCTGGACGGAAACACCAACGCCAAGTGGCTGCAGGATCGCGGCGTACGTATCTGGAACGAGTGGGCCGATCCCGACGGCAACCTGGGCCACATCTATGGCTACCAGTGGCGCTCATGGCCCGATTATGACGGAGGTTTCATTGACCAGATATCCGAGGCTGTAGAGACCATTAAGCACAACCCGGATTCACGCCGCATCATAGTAAGCGCATGGAACGTGGCAGACCTCAAGAACATGAATCTGCCCCCATGCCACGCTTTCTTCCAGTTCTATGTGGCAGACGGCAAACTCAGTCTGCAACTCTACCAGCGCAGCGCCGATACGTTCCTTGGCGTTCCTTTCAATATAGCATCGTATGCGCTGCTCACCATGATGATGGCGCAGGTAACCGGACTCAAGCCGGGCGATTTCATATCTGAACCATCTGGAGCAGGCCCGTCTGCAGCTTACACGTGATCCGCGTCCGCTGCCCAAGATGATAATCAACCCGGAAGTAAAGAGCATATTCGACTTCAAGTATGAGGACTTCCAGCTTGAAGGATATGACCCGTATCCGCATATCAAAGCCGACGTTTCAGTATGATATCAATAATTGTTGCAATTGCTCAGAACGGAGCTATAGGATATAAAGGGGACTTGATCTATCATCTGTCAGCAGACCTGCGCCGTTTCAAGGAACTGACCACAGGCAACACCGTGATCATGGGCCGCAAGACTTTTGAGTCTCTGCCCAAGGGTGCACTTCCCAACCGGCGCAACATAGTGCTCACCCGCCAGCAGGGTGTATCATACCCCGGCACAGAGGTCTATTCATCACTTGATGAAGCCCTGAGCAAGTGTGCACGTGACGAGAAGGTTTATATCATGGGAGGAGCACAAGTCTACGCCCAAGCTCTGCCTATGGCCGATGAACTTGAAATCACTCTTGTCAACGACACCCCGGCCTTAGCCGACACATTCTTCCCCGAATTCGGCAGCGATGAAAGCTGGTATCTCATTAACCGGGAAGATCACGGCCCGGATGAGAAAAACCCCTACCCTTATTCATTCCTGACCTATCGCAGATAAAAACAAAAAAGGCTCCTTCATTGAAGGGGCCTTTCTTTATACACACTGTATCATTTCTCGTTTTTATCCTTGGTGGCAGAATATACGATATTCAAGGCCTTTGCCTTACGAAGCTCCTGCTTCACATCGGTCACGATACCCATCTGTACGCCTTGGTCTATCTTGAGAGACATTTTCATGAGAGGCTTATCCTTCTCAAACATGCTCTCACGCTCAGAGATTACGAATTCACGGATAGCATCCGGCTCAGCAAAATACTCATTCAACTGAATACGGGGAGCTGCACCGTAAATGGCACGATACTGTTTTGAGGGAGGGCCGATGTAAATATGTGACACCAGCGACTTTCTCTCAAGTTTCTCTATTTCCGAACCTCCTGTAGGAGTCTTGACCTGAACCTTTACCTCAACATCACGCATTGATGTTACCATCATGAAGAAGAACAATACGGTAAAGATAAGGTCCGGAAGTGACGAAGTATTCAACTCCGGCATTTCCCTTTTTCCATTACTTCTGAATTTACTCATTGTGCAGTACCATATTGTTTAGGTTCAGCCTCTGAAATCTTGTTTGAGTACATACCCCTGACTATAGGCTGTTCGGTCTTGTCGTCCAACTGTGCGTACGGTCTGCCGAATGTCTTCTTAGCCCAGGCATCCCTCAACTCAGAATAAGCTTTGGAAAGCTCATGCTGAACCTGGAAATAAATCTGATAGTTAGTAGTACGGTCTGTCTGAAGTGAAATCACATGCTTAACGGTAGTGACTACCACTCCATAACCTTCAATGTCATAATCCTCCTTAACCGGAAGGTTAGGGTTATCATCGGGGTTCGCAATGAACTCCTTTGCCAAATCCTTAAGTTCCGAAATATCAATCACACGGTTTACAACACCGTTCTTGACATGAATCTCATTGTTCTTGTTGACCTGGACCGTCATTACGTTACGCTCCTTGATCTTCATCTCCTGCTCTATCTCATCCGGGTTCCATTCAGGAAGACGACGCGGCAGACCCGAGTCGGTGTCCATAGAAGTGGTCACCAGGAAGAATATCAACAGGATAAATGAGATATCTGCTGTCGAGGACTGATTTAATCCGGGAACTTTTCTCTTACCTTTTCCCATAACTACGGTTATTCAATTGTTCAGATTACCTTCTTGCCTTGAACAAACCGGTCATGGAAAGAAGTGCGCACAATAAAGCAACAATGAACAAAGCATAGATTGAGTAGAGGCATACATCTGCCAGAGTCAGATCCATCACGTCAGTATGCCACGTCTTTCCGTCTCCAAGCAGCAGTTTTGAAGAATCAGCAAGGAAATACGATGCTGCTACTACTGCGAATGTGAACAGGAATACCCAACCGGCAAAACCGGTTCTCTGCTGTCCTTTTGTTCTGGTCTTCATATTCCTGATAGAGGCAGCGATTCCGAATCCAAGAACGGTAACGATGCAGATGCCTACCAAAGTATAGAGCCAGATGAGCAGCAATCCCGTATATTGGGGATCAGTCAGGTTCTTCTGGTTGATGTATGTCTTATTTCCGTAACCTACGCCGAAGAACATAACAAGAACTACGGCAGAAATTACGAAGAGAATACCCAGAGCCCACGAAGAAGCCTTGATTTGTTTATTCTCGTTTTTCATAACAGGTTCTTATTACTTCTTGAACTTGAGATTGTACTTCATGATGATATCCAACAGAGATACTGAAGAATCCTCCATATCTGTGTTAAGAGCCTCAACCTTACTCAGGATGTAGTTGTAGAACACCTGGAGTATAAGAGCTACGATAATACCGAAGATAGTTGTGATAAGAGCCACCTTCATACCGCCGGCAACAACGTTAGGCGAAATATCACCAGCCTTCTGGATATCATCGAATGCCTGTACCATACCGATCACAGTTCCCAAGAATCCGAGTGAAGGAGACATGGCGATGAACAGTGTGATCCATGAGAGGTTCTTCTCAAGGTTTGAAGCCTGTACGCTTCCGTAAGAAACAACAGAACGCTCAACTACGTCAAGACCTTCGTCAATTCTCAACATACCCTGAGAGCAGATTGAAGCCACAGGACCACGGGTGTCACGGCAAATAGCCTTTGCTCCCTCAACGTCACCTTTTTCAAGAGCAGCCTGAATGTCCTCAAGGAGTTTCTTGCTGTTGATCTCTGAAAGGCTCAGGAAGATGATACGCTCAATGCAAAGAGCAAGACCGAAAATCATGGCGATGGCAACGAGTGACATAAAGCCTGCGCTACCTTCAATGAACTTAACCTTGATAGTCTTGTGCAGGCCCTTAGGAGCTTCCTCCTCTTCTACTGCAACGTCTGCAGCCTCAACTTCTTCAGCAGCAGTGGTTGAATCAGCTGCAACTGAATCGTTACCGGCAACCTCTGTAGCAGGTGCCTCTGTCCCTTGAGCATTGATTGTCTGGTTTACTCCGAAAGTAAGGAGTCCCATCATTGCAACGAATGCAAATACCTTTTTCATTTGAGATAATTTTTAGTTAGTTATATTACGTTTATAATTCCAAAGCATCAACAGGCGGAAAGACGGGGATTCGAACCCCGGATACGCTTTTGGCGTATACACGCTTTCCAGGCGTGCCTCTTCAACCACTCGAGCATCTTTCCCTTCAGGCACTATCTTCCCATAGCGTCCAAAACGGGTGCAAATTACAACATTTTTAATGAATATAGCAACCTAAGGTTATTAAAACATGTAAAAATCCCGTCATCTGCACTCTTATTTTGTTTACTTTTGTGACTGATAACGTTTCAAAGATAAGTTATTACCATCAAATAATGAAGTCTTCGTTCAGAATTTACAACATTCTCCGTCCTTTTGGCTGGCTTTACGGGCTCATCACCGGCATAAGAAACCGTCTTTATGACCTCGGAATCCTTAAAACCACCGGATTTCAGATGCCTGTCATCAGCATCGGAAACATCAGTGTAGGCGGAACCGGCAAGACTCCACATACTGAATACATAGCATCCCTACTCAAGGACAGATACAAGACTGCAGTGCTCAGCCGCGGGTACGGCCGTCACACAAAAGGTTTCTTCGTGTCCGATAACCGTTCGGACAGCGGACTTATAGGTGATGAGCCACTCCAGATAAAAACAAAATACCCCGACCTGGACGTAGCCGTCTGCGAAGACAGGGTTATGGGAATAAGGCGTCTATCTGAAATCTGTTCACCCGACGTGATTCTGCTGGATGATGCGTACCAGCACCGTAGCGTCACGCCTTCGCTGAACATACTGCTGATAAACAGTAACCGCAACATAATGCATGACGCCATGCTTCCGGCCGGCCGTCTGCGCGAGAGTGCACGCGGGCGCTCACGTGCAGATATAATAATAGTGAGCAAATGTCCTGACGGCCTGACAGATGATATTATGGACTCTATTGCACGTGACCTTAAAATGCGTCCGGAACAACAGGTCTATTTCACATCGGCAGAATATGGCGGGCTGTATCCCCTAGACGGAGTGTCCGCCCCTCCGCCATCAGACTGTCCCGTGCTTGCTGTTACCGGAATTGCCGACCCCGCCCCATTGCAGGCAGAACTGCAGTCCGGCCACAGCATGATAAGCATGCTCAATTATCCCGACCATCACGAATTCACCAGACGTGACATGGATAAGATTGAAGAGAGGCTTAAAGAGATGCCGTCCGGTACTGTAATAGTAACCACAGCAAAGGATGCGGCCAGACTTTCGGGTATGGAACTCAAGCCTGAACTTGCCTGCAGGATATTCATACTACCGGTAACTGTAAGGTTCCTCCGCCACGCAGAGAGGTTCAATCAGCAGATCCTGCAACACGTCCAATCATTCAAAAAACAGTAACAATCATATAAAATGGCCCAAAACAAACGTACTGAGATAGCCCGACTGGGAGAATTCGGACTGATAGACCATCTCACCAAGGACTTAAAGGCACAAAACTCATCCACCTTATACGCAGTAGGCGATGACTGCGCAGTACTGGATTATTCCGATAAGGACAAGGAAGTCCTGGTTACCACCGACATGCTGATGGAAGGAGTTCATTTTGACCTCACTTATGTTCCACTTAAACATCTGGGGTACAAATCCGCCATGGTCAACATTTCCGATATTTACGCTATGAACGGAACCCCCCGCCAGATGACGGTATCGATAGCACTGAGCAAACGCTTTTCGGTAGAGGACCTGGAGGATTTCTATGCCGGCCTACTGCTGGCATGCCAGCGTCACGGGGTGGATCTGGTAGGCGGAGACACCACATCGTCACTGACAGGACTGGCCATCAGCATAACCTGCATAGGTGAGGCTGAGAAGGGTAAGGCAGTATACCGCAACGGAGCCGGCCAGAACGACCTGATATGCGTATCGGGCAATCTGGGTGCCGCCTATATGGGCCTGCAGCTGTTGGAGCGTGAGAAGGCCGTATTCAACAGCACCCCGCATGATGAAAACGAGCCTTTCAGCCCTGACTTTGCTGGAAAGGAATACATACTGGAGCGCCAGCTCAAGCCCGAAGCCCGCGGCGATATAATCAAGGAGTTGCGTGAGGCCGGCATCCAGCCCACCGCCATGATGGACATATCCGACGGTCTGTCATCGGAACTCATACACATCTGCAAGCAGAGCGGTACCGGCTGCAGCGTCTACCAGGAGCGTATCCCCATTGACTACCAGACCGCCGTCATGGCCGAAGAACTCAACATGGATGTCTATACCTGTGCCCTGAACGGAGGTGAGGACTACGAACTCCTCTTTACCGTACCCCTGACCGACCACGACAAAATCATCCAGCTCAAAGACGTCAAACTGATAGGTCACATGACAAAGCCCGAGCTTGGCCGCCACCTTGTGACCAAATCCGGGCAGGAAGTCGAGTTGAAGGCCCAGGGGTGGACCAGCAACCTTTAAATACTTTTTTCAATATTCCAAACAAAGGCGCGCAGGCCGAGTTTCTCGGTAGCAACGTCCATTGCATGGAGTTTCTCCAGGACTATATCCACCTTGCTGTCATCAACCATGGTGATTATGCCCGAGCACATGGATGGCCAGGCGTGGTTGCCGTAGTGAGGCTCGCCCTTGACCGAACCCCTGCCCTGCAGCTGCTCCACCATGGAGAAGCCGCGGCAGTTGTTTGTGGTAAGCAAGTCAATG
>CADCLI010000025.1 GCA_902802285.1 uncultured Bacteroidales bacterium | reverse complement strand
TTCTGAAGATGGCCGTCATTCAAAAAATATAAAAACCAAAAGCGTTAACGGCATTATTGTAGAGAGAGATACGTTATCGGAGATACAATATGATAGAAGAGGGAGAAAAAGCATTGAGGAATATGGTAAACTCATTAATTCGAAATCTGTCTACTCTCACAGAATCAGAACGACATACCACTATGGCTTGAAGAACCGATTGAGAAAAGAACTAAGTTATCAACGGTTTTATAATACGGAGTTTAAAAAAGTAGATAAGAGTAAATACAGCTATCACCGTAGTTTATTAACAAAAAAAGTGAATATAGAGTATTCTGACAATCAAAAAAACAAAAGTAAAACTATATACAAGTATGATTTCAATAATAAGCTCTTGTTGGAAGAGACTCAATTTTGGCAGAACTATGCAGGAAAACAACAATTCAGGAAAGTATGGATTTATGATTGATTTTAATACTTCAATACAATTTAAGATAGTTGTTTAAGCTGAGAATAATATTTTTATTAACTATTTAACGAAGTATTGTTATATAGATACCGCAAAAATACAACTTAAAGGTTAGAAAAGGTCATCCATCGTGACAACACGCTGAATATTCCGCCACGAAAACACAAAAAACAGTGTTCGCGGCGGAATATTTTTAGTTATTATTAAACCAATTCCGACATAAAAAAGGCTTCTCAGTCCTTGTTTGCGAGAGCAAAGAAAATAGGAGCCGGGAGCGTAGTGGTTAAAGACATTCCAAGTGACTCAATGGCAGTAGGCGTGTGTCGAGTAGCGTCCCAATAAGTATGCTCTCTTAAATTGATTACATCTTCATAACCGTGCCGTTAGGGAGTATGCACAGCGTCTTTTCCCGGCCCGTCATCTCCTTGTCCAGTTCAATCCGGTAATACTCTTTATTACCCTGCGGGGCTGTGTGCAGATACACGTCATCTATCTGCCAACTTCCGGTATTCTGTTCAGCGATACTTTTCATAACCTCATCGGGCACCTCATTAACCGCAATCTCCTTGCGTGTACTCTTCCATATCCCTTTCTTGCTGAACTGTGCCTCCATCTCGTGACGGTCATAGATAAACTCAACATTATACCCGTTCAGATGCTTTTCCCATTCCACCTCCGTGGCACCGTCATACATCTCACTGAAAGCCCTATTAACCCCGGCAGGCGGTGTCTGGATGTCACGTTCATGCGCTATTATGCATACAGCAATCACTATAGCAGCAGCTAAGACCCTGAATGTCCAATCCCAGAAGTTAGTTTTATCTTGTCTTTTCATATACAGCAAAAATAGTCTCGTCATATTAAGAAACTATTAAGCTGATATTAAGAAAAGATTACAATACACATCATGGCGTCACATAAAAAAGAACAGGGTAGCATCTCTGCCTCACCAACCCACCGCCCAGACAAACGCCTTGGCCGTCCGTAAAGCGGGCTCCCTAAAGTGTCCGCCCACGTTCCATTCCAGGAAGCTCCTCACGTCAGAGTATTTCTTCAGCATATCATAAAGGGCTGTGATGTTGTCGGCCACCGTAGCCATCACCGGTTGCTTCGTCTTGGCCTCAGCATCCCCAAGGCTCAGATAAATACGTCCGGCCTTTGGCTTCCGATGCCCGGCATAATCCATCCATCCCGGATACCAGACTGATGGTGATGCGGCAACAACCGCCGTAAACAAATCACTCTCATACCCGCACCACAATGCAAATAATCCAGCCAAAGAGTAACCTCCGATAATGATATCAGCACCTTTCAGAGTGCCAAATCGCCGCAACATCTCAGGTACCACACCATCCTCAATAACCCTATGCGTTTCTGCCGCCCCGTTACCAAACGGAACCTTTCCATACACCGGCGGAGCCACCCAAGGGGCCAGCTCCCGGTTCCAGTCCTTTACAATAAGGGCCACATATGCAAACCTCCGCTTGCATCCAGCCTTGATAGCATGCAGTTCCTCATCCAGTGCCTCCAACTCCCGCTCATCCAGCGGCTCCACCAGCAGCACTTCCGGCTCCTCATCGGCAAAATACAGGCAGCGCCGTCCCTTAATCTCAAACTCCTCCAGTTTCATATCCCTGCAAATATAACAAACAGATCGCATATAATGCCGATATCCCCGTCCCAGGCTCCTTTTAGGGTGTGGTCTCCCCTCAAGACCCGTATCCCGCCATACGGACTTCATGACGCAGAAGGATCAGTTCCCTCGGCCAGAAGGGACGCTTTTACCAAGCGAAGCGACTGAAAGAAACGACCCCTTTGCGTCACTAAATCAATTTTACTATCTTTGCCAAACATCTTACATAAACTGAATAAACAATGGATATAAAAAGGACTTTTGCATGTGCAATTATAGCCATGCCGTTACTGGTAGCATGTAACAATGATGATAAGATTGGTGATGATAATCAGCCGGCGGCTGCCATTACATTACAGGATCTGGCAGGAGACTGGAACATTACACTTGTCACCCCCTCTGAAATAAGCTCTGAATCATATTTTATAAACCACGATGGTTCATACCAATACTCATACATTTATTCTCCTTATGAGAAAGAGGAAGATGAGTATAAGCCATTCTACGAGTACCGCGACGAGGGCAAATACGGTCCTTTTGTTATTGGCAATCTTATCGTAGAAGACATCACAATGGCCAGAGAACGTTATGCTTTACTTGTTGATGATATTGAGCAGGCCAGATGGGATACCATACCTGAAAACATCCTCACAGACACCACACGTATAAGCTTTCTTTGCCAAGGGTCAGTATTGTGTTTTGAATACTTCTATGATACGCCAACGCTTACATCTCAAGATGTAGAGAGAGTGTATCTCTATTTTAAGAAAGGAGCCACCAATCTGCCGTCCGATAAGTCTTTACTCCAGGGTACATGGTACTCCAAGGATAAAGATGGCGTTATAACAATGGCTTTACGCTTTAGCGGTGACAACGTTGAAATTTATGACGGTGCTCTTGTAAGACTGTACAAAGGCGCATACACTTATAAAGACGGCATAGTATCTATCGGCCAGAATGAAATGTTTGCGATCGATGGTGGGAAAAATAGCATTAATGCCGCAGATCCCTTTGACAGTCAGTGGCAGACTGCCCAATCTCTAAATGTTTATAACTATAAAGAGAAAGGAATATCATTCGCGTTCATAGCCAACGACAAGACTGCATACACCGTATTTTTTGATCAAGGTTACCTCTTCAACAAACAGTAATACGTGGTCTATTTCAATGATTACAAAAGTGACGCATTCTTAAACGACCCCTTTGCGTCATACAATGATTACAAAAGTGACGCATTCTTAAACGACCCCTTTGCGTCATATATACAAAAAAAACCGCCGATGCTTTCCGGGCATCGGCGGTTCTCTATTGGATAGGTTAGGATTACTTCTTGAAGTCGCGAACGGTGTAGTAAACCGGCTTGCGCTGGTACTGACCGTCAAACAGCAGCGGGAAGTTGTTGGCACCCAGCCATGAATCGCGGTCACCAAGGTTCCAGAATGTTACGCATGAGAAGTTCTTCTTGTACTTGCGCAGAACCTTGAAGAGCTCATCGTACTTGGCCATCTGCAACTGAGCGATAGAGTCGGTGAGAGTCTGGCCCTCGCCGCGGCTGAACTGGAGCTGACCGCCGGCCTCGTGGTTGATACGAACATCGAACTCAGTGATCTGGATATCGTCAACCAGCTCAAGGTACATCTGGATAGCCTTCTCAAAGTCCTCGATGGTGGGGTTGTCATAGATGTTGTAGTGACCCTGCATGCCGATACCGGTGATAGGAGCACCCTCGCTCTGTAATTTCTTAACCATGTTGTAGATGTAAGTTCTCTTGGCAGGTGTCCAGGCGCTGTAGTCGTTGTAGAACAGACCGGCGTTGGGATCAGCCTCGTGAGCAAACTCAAATGCCTTCTTTATGAACTCGTCACCGCAGAGTTGGTAAGCGGTTGAACGACGGAATGACTGCTCGTAAGGAGCATCGGGGTTGTTGGCATCGCTCATAGCCTCGTTTACAACATCCCAGCAGTATACTACGTCCTTGTAACGGTTTATTACAGTGTGGATGTGAGCACGGAGTGAATCATAGAATTCCTCCTTGGTAGCCTTGGCATACTTGGGAACCTTTACAGTCTGAGGAGCCTGAGCCTGACCCTGCTGACCGGGACGCTGACCCTGACGCTGACCCTGACCGCGCTGACCTGCCTGAGGAGCGCCCTGGGGAGCACCCTGAGGACGCTGGCCACCGAAGCCACCGAAACCACCGAAACCACCGCCGAAGCCACCGAAGCCGCCACGAGCTGTCTGCTCTACCCAAATGGTATCGCCTTTCTCGTCACGCTCAACAACCTGATTGCCGTTCTCATCATACTTGTTGAACATCCAGTCTGCAAACTGACTGTGCCATACAAGGCAGTGACCACGCATCTTGATACCGTTGGCACGACAGAAGTTTGCAATGGCATCGGCCTGCTGGAAATTCCATACACCCGGACGCGGATGAATCTCACCTGGTTTCATGCAGTTCTCAGCTGTAATACTGTTGAACTCCTTGAGGATAATGGCTGCCTGGAGTGAATCGGTTACGTTACGCGGGGTAACTGCTACACCAATCTTGAAATAGTTCTTGTAGGCATCCTTAAGACCGGGGTCTTTCTGACCACATGCGCTCAAAGTGACAATCACAATGAGAGCGATTGTTGAAAGTTTTTTCATTTACTGATTATCTTAAAATTGTGATTAAAACTATGCATTATGATTTTGCGCCCCAAAATTAATCATTTTTTTGTATTATTCCACAGGGACTAAATTATTTAATAGCCTCCATAAGTTGTTCACAGATACTTTTCATTCCGGCAATTGAGGGGTGTCCGTTCTGCTTATCGATGTCATGGAGTTCTATAAGCTGAACACCGCAGTGCTTGCAAACCTCACGCATTGATTCATTGAATGTGTCGCGAAGCTCGGAGTTAAGGATTGAATAGAGTTGAGCCTTGGGATACTGCTTCTTGAGCATATCAATCAGGCAAGCCATTGCCGGACGGAAACTCTTGCAGTCATCCTTAGTCCAGTCTGACCACTGATACTCTCCGAGAGGGGCATTGGCCCATGCATCGTTAGTGCCGCCAAAGATAAAGATGATATCTGGATTACCCAGCCTGTCAACACGTGATATGAAATTGTTGCGTGATGCATCCATACGGCCGTAACCGGTACCGCAAATGGTGGAGCCGCCCCATGAATCGTTCTTTTCAAGCTGATATCCCTTGGCTTTGATATAGAGGTCCCACCAGGTCTGTGATACCTCGGTTACATCATTGCGGTCATTGGGGTAGAAAGGGTTGTAACCTTCGGGGTTTACACCCTGGAATGTTGAATAAGAGTCTCCAAGAATGGAAACTTTCTTCGTCTGTGCAGTTGCCACTATTGAGGCAGCAGCCAGCAAAAGGAATGCAATTTTTCTCATAATTAATTGTATTTAAGTTATTTATACAAAAATCTACGGATTGACATCTTAGGAGTCTTCTCAAACGGGACGGCCTGAACCTCCACTTTAGCCAACTGGCTGTATACCGGGAGCTGACGGTTTGAGGTCAGACGGATATTCTCCGGTATGGCATCCTTGGCCTCAGCATCAAGCAGAGCCTTGGCAATGGCCTGCTCATCAAGATAGACCAGGGCGACAAGCTTACCGCCACGGTCCACAACAACAGACTCAATCACATAATCCTGATTGTTTACAACAGCTTCAACCTCCTCGGGGTAGATATTCTGGCCTGAGGGTCCCAGAATCATGTTCTTGCTGCGGCCGCGGATGAATATGTTGCCGTCGGCATCCATTATGCCCAGATCGCCGGTCTTGAGCCAGCCATCATCAGTAAACGCATTGGCGGTTGCCTCAGGGTTGTTATAGTAACCTATGGTTATGTTTTCGCCACGAGCCTGAATCTCACCGACCACATGCTGGGGATCTTCTGAATCGATACGGACCTCGGCCACATCGACAGGCTTGCCGCACGATCCTGGTACGTATTTGGTCCAGTGCTCATAGGCCAGGAGCGGGCAGGCCTCGGTCATTCCGTAACCTACCAGATAGGGGAATTTGATCTTCTTGAATATGCGCTCTACCTCGGGGTTAAGAGCGGCACCACCCATGATGAACTCCTCGCAGTTGCCTCCGAAAGCAGATATAAGTCCATCTTTTATCTTCTTGTAAATGATAGAGTTAACACCAGGAATATGAAGCAGAAACTTTATGAGTGGCTTATCTATCATGGGCTTGATCTTGGACTTGTAGATCTTTTCCATAACCAGCGGAACGGTTATGAGCAGATAGGGCTTTACATCGGCAAAGGCTTTCATCAGGGCTGCCGGAGTAGGGGCGGCACCCAGCCAGTAGATGGATGTGCCGTTGCTGAGCGGATAGAGGAACTCTATTACCAGACCATACATATGGGCCATGGGGAGCATGGATACCATCTTGTCGCCTGCCGGAACGTGACGCTGGCTGTAATCCACTATAGATGAGAAGTTGCGGTAGGTTAGCATCACGCCCTTGGGATCGCCTGTTGAGCCCGATGTGTAGTTGATGGTGGAAAGGTCATCCCAGTTATCGGTGGGAAACACCACATCGTCAGGGCCGAAACCGCCGGGATACTTCTTGTCAAACAGCTCGTCAAGATGGTCAAACCCGTATTGTATCTTATCATCGTTGCAGAACAGCAGTTTGAGTTCGTTTACGTCAAACACGGCACGTACATTGGGCATCTTGGCGCTGTCCATCTTTGCCCATCGGCCGGAATCGGTAAAGAGAACTATGCTCTCAGAGTGGTTGACCAGTCCCATTACGCTGTCGGGCTTGAAATCAGCCAGGATGGGTACTATGACCGTACCATACGTGTTTACAGCAAGATATGCGAATCCCCAGCGGGCTCCGTTCTGAGCGCACAGGGCTATATGGTCACCTTTCTTTATGCCTGCATATTCAAATACTATGTGAAAACGTGCTATGGAACGTGCCATCTGGGCATATGTGAATGTCTCGCCTCCGATGTTGTTCAATGCCGGTTTGTCCCAATACTTTCTAGTAGCTTGCTGAAGTCTCTCCAGATAGTGCGGATACTTTTCCATAAATATAATGTGTTTTATATTATTTTGCAAAAATATTATTTTTAATAGACAACACATTATCATTTTCCGTATTTTCGTAATCCAAATAGTCATAAGCCCTTTTGTCCAATGAGCAACATTCCGGTTCATTTACTCTATACCCTTCTAGGCGTTTTCAGTTTTATATGCGCACTATCCATAGCGTTGTTCAAGCAGAACAAGAACAATAGCCATTGGATTCTTATTAGCATCCAGATTGTATGGAGCCTTAAGATCCTGGTTTACGCACAACTGTTCAACCCCGAATACTGCCACATGATATGGCTCTGGCCGGTTTACATCATTGCCAGCATGGCATACGCACCGCTTTTCTATCTTTTCACCACAGAGCTGACTGACCTGAAAGGCATTACCCGTAAGGATTACATGGTGTTCATACCTATTGCCGCCATATCGACCATGTTCATGGTCATCTATCTGGGAGGAAACCCCAATACCATGCGCAGAATACATGAAGAAGTTATCCTGAACGGTAATTTCCTGGCAAACGGCCAGACCTCTTTCAATGTGGTTGAGTACCTGTGCTATCACACCGCAAGAACCGTGACATTCTGGTTTGAGGCAGGTGTACTGCTATGGTGCGGATGGTGCATGTACAAATATGAGGATACCATAAACGATTATTTCTCATCAAATTACGGAAAGGCGGTAAGCCAATCCAGACTGATTGCGATATTGACAGCGATAGCCGTACTGGTGGTATTGCTGAGGGAGGCTTCGCCTGATTACCAGCAGGAGATAAGCTTTCGTAAAATCGTACTGATATTCATAACGTTCATATACCAACTGGCGCTTACCATAATGGCTTTCAGTATAAACTACAGCGCCGATGATATAAGACATATGCTCGATAAAGGCGATAGCCGGCAGTTCAGGACAAGTATAACCGAAAACCGCCAGGAACTGACATTAACCGCATGCTGGAATAAACTGGAGCATCTGATGAATGACGAGAAGGTCTTTCTGGAATCAGACCTTAACCTTATAGAACTGGCGCAAAGGCTGGGTACCAACCGGACGTATCTCTCACAGGCTGTACGCCAGTTCAGCGGAAAATCTTTTTCGGATTATGTCAACAATGCCAGGATCCTGTACGCGCAGGAGCTGCTGCTTAGAGGCGAACCGACCAAGAACGTAGAGTACTCTTGCGGATATATAAGCAGTTCTACATTCTACAGGCAATTCCAGAAATTTACAGGCTGTCCGCCATCCGTATGGCTCAGGAAGCAGAGAGGGCAGGATATGGAATGATTAATCCAGGAACCATTCGTTGGGCATGAGTATACCCAGGGTCACCCCGAACATGGAAGGGTTGTAGCCTGATGTAGAGAGATCCAGAAATGCATTGAATGATATCCTCTGATACTGTGCCACAAATGATATTTCACTCATAAACTGCATGCCTGTAAGCGCCTTTCCGTATATGGCACGGCCTTCGGACTCCAGGATGGGGCGGGTTGGCTGGAAAAGGTATAGCTCAGACCGCAGATGGAATATGCTGTTTATTATCCAAATCGGCTTAAGGCCGGCTGCAAAGTAGGCGTTCGCGGTAAAATCAGGATCAAATATGAACTTGCTGTTTGCCGTGGGACGGAAACTGCCAGCCTGCATCAGTGTGGCCTGATAGTTGGTCGAAAAGTTTCTGGATGAATAATATGCCTCAAACAGAGTTCCCAGAGTTATATGTGAATTCATCTTTATGTAATGCTCCAGAGTTGCCGACATCTGGAGCCAGGAGCGGTCTGTGGAGTGATACGCCGAAGAGTATTCGTTTCTGGGCCTGAACAGGTCATTCTCCGTACCGATAAAGGCCTTCAGTACGGTTGAATGGCCGCTTGTGGCATATTGAGTGGTATTTAAGGTATTACCTATGAACGATACTGAACCACCTAATATATTGTGGCGGTTGCAGTCATATTTGAATTCACGCAGGTCAACGCTGCTGGACTGGGAGTAATAATCCTTATGATGTGCTATTCCGATAGAGAAGACCGCCTTGTAGTTATTCAGGAAAGGCCGCGACATCTTGATCTTGCCGAACAATTCTATTGACTTGTTGAGAGCCGGCATGAACTTATCGGACGAGAAGATGAACTGGCCTGACCTGAAATAGTTCATGTTGTTGTAGGCCATCTGTACCGACAATGACATAGGGATGATGGTCGCCATATCGATGCGGGCCAGGAACTGGGCGTTGTTATATGACCTGCCAAACTGTCCCTCAAGCAGATATGACTCTGATGCCTCACCGATATGGCTATATGACACTGAGCCGTACATCTGGCTGGATACCGATGTTGACAGTCCACCTCCCAAGGTAAATGTAGGATGATCATCAAGTTTTACATTCAGTTTGAGACGGAACGTGGAGTCTTTTTCTGAGTATTCAGTACCCGGAACTATTTCGCTTATGGCATCATCCGACAGCAGTTTGAAATAGCCTTGCTTGAAATCCTCAAAGTTGAAACGGCCGTTTCTGGCATTAAGTTCCTTGACAACGTAACGCTGCTGTGCCTTATTGATTCCGCTGACCTCAATGTCACCGAAAACCAGTTCGGGAACACGCCTCTTGAATGATTCGCGCCTTTTCCGCAGTTCAAGGGTATCACAGCGGGCGGATACCCTGTCCCTGATCGAGTCAATAAGCAGCATGGTGTTTCTATATCCCATATCCGATACCTCATCCAACTTATGAAAATCAAGCAGGCCCACATTCCTAAGGTCAAACTCAACCTTTACTCCCAGTTTGGGATCAAGACTGTAGTCGCTCTTCTGGATTATCATGCTCCGTACCTGTCCCATAAGATCATATTCATCCGGTATCTCTATCTCTGGAGCATCAGGCGCAACCGCAACTACGCTTCCGACAATAAAATCCGGATGAAAATCCCTTATCATAACATCTACAGGAAAGTTATCATAAATACCTCCGTCATAAGCAATTACTGAGTCAATCCTAATGGGCCGGAATACAAATGGGAATGACATCGAGGCGCGCACCGCATCACCCAGGTCACCCTTGGAAAGTATAATTGAGTTCTTATTGAACACATCCGATGCCACCGCCCTGAATGGCACAAAAAGGTTGTCAAAGTTATTGTGACATGCAGCCGAAGCCCCCGAGAACACATCAACGAAAGCCAGGTTCATCTGAAGGGGGTCCACGACACTGTTCACCATCGGACGTATTACAGTCATGGAATCACGGATGGCTATCTGGGCGGATATCAGTGACGGGGTGGGAGGATTCTGCTTGAAATAGAACTGGTATTCCATGTCTTTTGACCCCATATACCAGTTCTTGAAATCATCCGACCTTATAAGAGTCTCCATCTCATCGGGAGAGAACCCCATCGCATAGAGCGAACCTATTACGGCACCTATGGATGTGCCTGTTATATAATCAATAGGTATTCCGTTTTCCTCAAGAGCCCGTATCACACCAATATGAGCCATACCCTTGGCGCCGCCGCCGCTCAAGACCAGACCGACCTTCTGGGCTGTCATCGGAACGGAGACCGACAACAAGGTGACAATCAGTGATATAAAAACTCTTCTGAACATTTCCTGAATATGGGTATCTGCAAATATATGTAAAAAATAAGGCACTGGTATACTCTCAGCGCCTTATTTCATTCAAAAAGTGTTACTGCTCAGATAAGGTCCACGCTACGGCGTATGAATGCGGCCAAAGCCTCTCCCTTAAGCATTCCGTTCTGCAGCAAAGCCAGGTCTATAAGTTCATGGACCACTTTGTTTCCGGCTGCATACTCTGAATAGATGCCTGAAATGGCGTTTTCGGCTTGGGTTATCTTACCGTTTATATCCGTCATCTCATCCTTTTCGGCCTGAGGTACTTCATCGTCTTTCTTGCCCTCGCGTGCCTTGCGCAACTCAGACTGACGCTCCTTAAGAGCGGTCAGCTTGTCATCCTCAGGCTTGACCTTTTCGTCGCAGGCGGCAGCGGCATCCTCCAGGACACGTTTAATGAGCTTGTGGTCCTTGTTGAGTATGACGGTATACATATCGGGCATATCACCATAGAAACTCATTCCGGGCTGTATGGCTGCCATATCTTTCATTCGGCGCATATACTCGCTGCAGGTTACCATGACGGGTAGGGCAGACTCTCCAAGGCTCTGCGCATCTACATGGAAATCGGCTTTCTCAACCTTGGGCATCTGACTGCTGAATATCTTGGTTATCATACGCAGCTGACCGGCCGGCAGATCCACAGCCTTGTTGTCATCCTTGGCTATGAGATTGTCAATGGAGTCGCTGTCAACTCTCTGGAAACGGCTGCTGTTTCCGAATTTCTGCTCCAGCATTCCGATTACAGGAATATCCAGCTGGTTGTCCATCAGCAACACGCTGTAGCCCTTATTCTTTGCGGCCTCTATGTAGCCGTACTGTTCCTCCCTGTTTGTGGCATAGAGATATATCAGGCTCTTGTTCTTATCAGTCTGGTTACCCTCTATGAGTTTCTTGTATTCTTCAAACGTAAAGAACTTGCCGTCAGTATCCTTGAAGAGGGCAACTTTCTCCATCCTGTTGTAGAAATCCTCCTCGGTCAGCATTCCGTAGTTGATGAACAGCTTGACGTCATCCCATTTCTGTTCAAACTCCTTGCGGTCGTTCTTGAATATCGATGTAAGACGGTCTGCCACCTTCTTGGTGATGTA
The DNA here is from genome assembly GCA_902802285.1 of uncultured Bacteroidales bacterium. GTDB lineage: Bacteria > Bacteroidota > Bacteroidia > Bacteroidales > Bacteroidaceae > Colenecus. Next base: position 3,779 of record CADCLI010000025.1, on the reverse strand, counting down.
TCCCGATATCTTCTTGACGTTGGAGTCACTCTGCAGATATGAACGCGATACGTTAAGAGGTATGTCCGGTGAATCTATTACACCATGAAGCAGGGTAAGGAAATCAGGTACGATACCTTCGACGCTGTCTGTTACGAATACCTGGTTGCAATACAACTGTATGCGGTTCTTCTGCAGGTCCAGATTGGTCTTGATCTTGGGGAAGTACAGGATACCTGTCAGGTGGAACGGGAAGTCTACGTTAAGATGTATCCAGAACAGGGGCTCGTCCTGCATGGGATAGAGTTCGCGATAGAATGCCTTGTATTCATCATCCTTAATCTCGCTGGGGGTCTTGGTCCAGAGTGGCTCCACGTTATTGATTATGTTATCCTGGTCTGTCTCAACCTCCTTGCCGTCTTTCCACTCCTTCTTCTTGCCACAGGCAATCTGTACCGGCAGGAACCGGCAGTATTTCGTGAGCAGGCCCTGGATTGTAGTCTCCTGAAGATACTCCTTGCTGTCATCGTCCAGATATAGGATAATGTCTGTACCACGGTCGGCCTTATCGGCATCGGTAAGCTGGAATTCGGGAGATCCGTCACAACTCCATTTTACGGCCTGTGCACCCTCCTGATAGGATTTGGTGATTATCTCAACCTTCTTTGAAACCATGAATGCCGAGTAGAATCCAAGACCGAAATGACCGATGATAGCGTTGGCGTCATTCTTGTATTTCTCCAGGAAATCATTGGCACCCGAGAAAGCTATCTGGTTGATATACTTGTCAATCTCGGCAGCGGTCATACCGATACCGCGGTCGCTCACGGTGATGGTATCCTTGCCCACGGTCACATGAACCGTCAGGTCACCCATCTCACCCTTGAAATCGCCCTTTGATGCCAGAGTCTTGAGTTTCTGGGTGGCATCGACAGCGTTTGAAACTATCTCACGGAGGAATATCTCCCTGTCACTGTAGAGAAACTGTTTGATAATGGGGAATATGTTTTCAGTCGTTACCCCGATTTTACCTTTCTGCATGATCCTATGTTGTTTTTGTTCTTTCTGACTGGTATAATACAACAAAAATGCCAGACGGGAAACCGACTGACATTTTGACCGAAACAGGATATCCCTGTGACTCTATGTCAATTCACTTGGCCCCTTCCATTACCGTACGGTCCGTTTTTTCCGGATTGACATCAACCGTGAACAGAGATCCTTCCGTACAATCACCGTCAATCATGACCTCTGCCAGTTTATCCTCGACATATGTCTGAATGGCACGCTTCAGTGGACGGGCACCGTATTCACGGCTATATCCCTTGTCTGCAAGGAACGCTTTTGACCGGTCGGTTACAGTCAGACCGTAACCCATGCCCTCCATCCGTTCCGACAGTTGTGCCACCTCTATATCAACTATGCGTCCCACTGCCTCACGGTCCAACTGGTTGAAAGTTATAATCTCATCTATACGGTTGATGAATTCGGGAGCGAAAGACTTGTTCAAAGCCTTGCGTATTATGTCCTGGCGGGCGATATCAGTTCCGGCATCCGACCTGTCGAATCCTATGCCGCGTCCGTATTCCTGGACCTGACGTGAGCCGAGGTTTGACGTCATTATAATAATGGTGTTGCGGAAATCGACCGTACGGCTGTCGCTGTCGGTCAGACGTCCTTCGTCCATCACCTGGAGCAGTATGTTGAACACATCCTGATGAGCCTTCTCTATCTCATCCAGAAGGACGATGGAGTAGGGTTTACGGCGCACCTTCTCGGTGAGTTGTCCGCCATCCTCATAGCCTACATATCCCGGAGGTGCTCCTACCAGGCGTGAAACTGCGAATTTCTCCATAAACTCACTCATGTCAACACGTATAAGCGCGTCACTGGTACCGAACATCTGCTCGGCCAGTTCCTTTGCAAGCAGGGTCTTACCTACACCGGTTGGTCCCAAGAACAGGAACGAGCCTATTGGTTTGTTGGGATTTTTCAATCCAACCCGACTGCGTCGGATAGCCCTTGCCAGCAAATCTATAGCAGAATCCTGTGCAATGACCTTTGACTTGAGTGCAGGTGCCAGGCCTTTCAGCCTTTCGCCCTCCTCACGGGCTATTTTCTGAACCGGGATGCCGCTCATCATGGAAACCACTGTAGCGATTCCCTCTTCATCGACTGTTTCACGATGACTCTTAAGTGACTGTTCCCAATCCTTGCGCATCTGTTCCAGCTCTGTCTCCAGACTCTTCTCCCGGTCGCGGAAACGGGCGGCAAGTTCAAAGTCCTGACGTGCCACAGCATCATTCTTGCCCTGACGGGTAAAGTCTATCTGATGCTCCTTGTCCTCAATCTCCTTGGGAACCGAAATATTTGAAAGATGAGTCCTGGAACCGGCTTCATCCATCACGTCTATAGCCTTGTCGGGGAATGAACGGTCTGTGATGTATCTTTGCGCAAGACTGACACATGCCTTAAGCGCATCGTCCGTATAAGTGACATTGTGGTGATCCTCATAACGGTCCTTGATGTTGCGGAGAATCAGAAGCGTCTCATCAGAAGTCGTAGGCTCAACCAGGATCTTCTGGAAACGGCGTTCCAGAGCGCCATCTTTCTCTATCGACTTGCGGTACTCATCAACCGTAGTCGCGCCGATACACTGCACCTCGCCGCGTGACAATGCCGGCTTGAGCATATTGGCGGCATCCATCGAACCTGGTGCCGAACCTGCCCCGATAATGGTGTGTATCTCGTCAATAAACAGTATTATGTCAGGATTTTTCTTTAACTCCTGAATGATTGAACGGAGCCTCTCCTCAAACTGTCCGCGATACTTGGTTCCAGCCACGACAGCAGCCATATCCAGCGAAAGCACCCTTTTGCCGAACAGCATCCGTGAAACCTTGCGCTGTACTATCCGTTGGGAGAGTCCTTCAACTATGGCCGATTTACCGACACCGGGCTCACCTATCAGTATGGGATTGTTTTTCTTGCGGCGTGTAAGTATCTGGGCCAGACGTTCTATCTCCCTCTCACGGCCAACCACAGGATCCAGGCGACCGTCAAGAGCGGCCTGAGTCATGTCTGTGCTGAAAGTATCCAGAACCGGAGTGCCACTGCCGGACTTGGGCGACCTTACGGTCTTGCCCTGACGTGCATTGCCGGAATCTGACTGCGATGCCGAAAAATCATCCTCATCATCCTCATCCTCGGTAAGTCCCATGCCCATCTGAATCTCTGTGGCATTGCCGCTGAGACGGGCCAGCAGGCTGGGGTAGTCAACCTTGAAACCGGCCAGAATCCGGGCTGCACTGCCCGAACGGTCACGTGCTATGGCGAGCAGAAGATGTTCCGGATCGGCCTCATCCTTTTTCTGCAGCCTGGCCTCAAGCATACTGATCTTAAGCAGCCTTGAAACGGCCACGGATAGGGCGATACGCTCTATCGGCACCTTGACAGGATCTGTATCCGCCGGAGCCACGTTCTCAGACTCCAGGCTGATCCTGAGGTCTGTCAGGTCTACACCAAGCCCCACAAGCAGATCAACAGCCTTATTGTTGCCGTCCCTTATCATGCCCAGCAGCAAATGCTCGGCTGTAACCTCGGATTGGGTCAGACGCTCGGCCTCCTCTTTAGACAGTTCCAGTATAGAATTGAGTTTATCTGATATTCTGTATTCCATAGTTTGCAAAGATAAGCGGTTTAATTACGGTTCAATCCAATTTCCGACATAAGATATCAACAAAACACATGCCATTCCCCAAGGCATGCCATAAAGTCCGACATAGAGTGGATAAGTTTTT
>CADCLI010000024.1 GCA_902802285.1 uncultured Bacteroidales bacterium | reverse complement strand
CTCAATTACTGATGGTCAGATATATCTGGAGTCAAGCCTCTTCAACCAGGGATTCCGTCCCGCCATCAACGTGGGTATATCAGTATCACGTGTGGGCGGTAACGCTCAGATCAAGTCCATGAAGAAGGTGGCCGGTACGCTCAAGATTGACCAGGCGCAGTACCGTGAGCTGGAGGCGTTCAGCAAGTTCAGCAGCGATATGGACCCCGTGACCGCCATGGTGCTTGACAAGGGACGCAAGAACAACCGTCTGCTTATCCAGCCTCAGTATTCACCTATGCCGGTAGGAGAGCAGATTGCAGTGCTTTACTGCGGCATACACGGTCTTCTGAGCAAGGTTCCGCTAGACCGTGTCATTGAGTTTGAGGACCGTTTTGTGGAGATTGTTCGCGGCAAGTACAAGGAGAACATACTTGATGTGCTGTCCAAAGGCGTGATGAATGATGAGGTGGGCAAGCTCATAGAGGAGGCTGCCGACAAGACCATTCAGGAATTAGGAATCTGATAAGTAATGTCACTCAAGGAGATAAAGACCCGTATCCAGTCGGTCAGCAACACACGCAAGACCACATCGGCCATGAAGATGGTATCGAGCGTGAAACTGCACAAGGCTCAGCAGAACATTCAGTTTGCCGTGCCTTACGTGAATCAGCTGGATGGTATCCTTAAACGCCTGTCGTCCGACCCTGAGGCCCGCAAGGTGTCACCGTTAGTGGTGGAGCGTGAAGTCAAGGAGGTGGCTATGGTCTGCTTCTCGTCCGATTCCAGCCTGTGCGGCGGTTTTAACGGCAATATCATACGTCACAGCCGCGCACTTTATAACGAACTCAACAAGATTGACCAGACACCTCTGGTATATACCGTAGGACAGAAGATAACTGATGCATTCCGTAAGGAGGGGCTGACCATTAACACCGGTTATGCCGGTATGATGCAGAGCCGCAGTTACGAGCAGGCTGCATCACTGGCCGATGACCTTATGGATATGTATCTGAACGGCCATCTGGACAAGGTGGTGCTTACCTATACTCACTTTAAGAGCGCCGGATCACAGCAGATTGTGGATGAGGTTCTGCTGCCGGTAACTATTCCGGCCGGTGAGGCGGAGCAGGAGAGTGACTACATTCTGGAGCCGTCGGCCGTAGAGCTTATGAAAGTGCTGCTGCCCAAGGTGATACGCATGAAAGTATATTGCGCCATGCTGGACTCTTACGCCAGCGAGCAGGCCGCCCGTATGATTGCCATGCAGGCCGCTACCGAGAATGCCGACAACCTTATCGGAGAGCTTACCCTGCAGTACAACAAACTGCGCCAGCAAGCCATTACCAACGAAATACTTGACCTTGCTGCCGGCGCTCAGAGTAATTAACGTTGGCTTTGGCTTTGGCTTTGGCTTATAGCGGCGCTTTGCGCCGAAAGCCACTCGCACCGGATGGAAGCCAAAGCCAAGGCCAAAGCCAAAGTATAAAATATGTCAGAAATGAAGATAGAGAGCCTGGCACTGCACTATGTGGGCAATCAGGCAAATGAGGAGCCGTTTGTATGCTCCAAGAAACTGTTTACGCTGAGCGAGGATATGAACACCCTGCTCACGGAATACTTTGTGGGCTCGTTCAAGAGTGAGGAGCGATTTGTGTTCCATGATGACCTGGGACTTGAGAATAACCGTGTCTATAGGCTGGTAAGTGACATATTCGATAATCCGGGCATGCTATATGACTTCTCGGTAGATTTGGCCACACACCTGTATGAGAACTGCCAGCACCCAAAGATCAAGGGCGGTGACTTTATAGTGGCTCATATTACAGGTCTGGGTATCGGGCGTGACATAAACGAGGCTATCGGCCTGTTCAAGATAGAGAACAAGGAGACCTTCCTTACCTTTGAGCACGATGAGGATGGTTTTGACATATCGCCCGTGGATGGAGTGAACCTGCGCCGTCTGGACAAGGGCGCGCTCATAATGAACTACGAGCGCGAGAAAGGCTATATGGTGGCTGTGGTCGATAAGACCAACACCCAGGGTGCCAGTTATTGGATTGATGACTATCTGCACCTGATGCGCCGTCAGGACTCATATTTCCAGACCCAGAACGTGATGGAGCTGACCCGCAATTTCGTAGCGCAGGAGCTGCCCAAGCAGTTCAACGTGAACCGTGCCGACCAGGCCGACCTGTTGAGCCGCACCATGGGATTCTTCAAGAACAACCCCAAGTTCGATATGCCGTCATTTGAGCAGCAGGTAATATCCCAGCCCGAGGTGGTGGGTATGTTCGATGATTACCGCAACCGTTACGAGCAGGAGCGTCAGATACAGCTCCAGGACCAGTTTGACGTAAGCGAGGGAGCCGTAAAGAAACAGAACCGCCTCTACAAGAGCGTCATCAAACTGGACAAGAACTTCCACATATACGTGCACGGCAGCCGCCAGCTGATAGAGCAGGGCGAGGACGAACACGGCAAGTTCTACAAGCTTTACTTCAACGAAGAATCCTGAGCCTCATGACTCAGGATCCTTTTTTTCATGCAAGTATTTATCAGCAATCATTGCAACCTTAACCGTCATTCAGGATTGATGGGTATCAATCTGCTCCTTCTGTATCTGTTGTAGCCTGATTCATGGGAAGGCTTTACTTCAAATGTTACCTTGCGGAATGCATTGATGATGAGTGCCGGGTCATTCCAGGGGATATACTGCTTTATAAGCTCCACAACTTCATCAGTAAGCCATTTGTTGTTCTCCTGATCCAGGAAAATCTGGACATAGGTGAGCGGATCATTCTCGCGTATCTCCTGGCTTATTCCAAGTATATTTGACAGATTCTTCAGTTCAGAGATAGGGTGCTCCTGCCCGTTGATAACGGTCATAATCAGTCCGTTCAGATTTGAAAAATGTACTCTGACATTCTGTCCGCTTCTTAGTTCAGCAACCTCCGTAATGCCTTTCCCGAATCTTCTTTCGGCTTGAGAGTTCCTCAAAACCAGGGGATAACGCCAGTTCCTGAGTTTATAGTAATCCTTGAATTCTTCAAGACTGACCAGACGTCCGTCAACGGCAAAGTTCCGGGTGATGGCTATGTTGTACTCGTCCTGGCAGATAAAATAGTTTCCGTGAATGCCGAAACCGCCGGGTTCAATAACCTCCGGGATATCAGCTTCCGGGCTGTTGATCATGGCCGGATAGTTATAATTGGTGGTATATTCCAGGCTTTGGCCGGTTATGGCATATACAACTGACGGGATATCTTTACGCTTTGACTCAGGCCTGTAATACACTATGGCAAGATAATCCTCCGGCTTGAGTTTCCTGAATTCATCAACACTACTGATTTCAGTTCCTATTACTACAATAGTCTTGTCATCGACCCATTTGAGTTCTTTCGATGACGGGAAATCAGCACACCTGTAACCGTTTATGCAGATCAGGGTGGGGAATGACTCCATTCCGGGGCGCTCCAGAATCTCCAGACCTCTTTTTGTCATACCGAATGCATCGAGCTGTTCCTCAAAAAAGGTTCTCTTTTCAGGCTCGTTTCCTTTGGCGGCATAAATAAGGTCATTCACGCTGAAGAACAACCTGTCTTCCTTGCTCAGGTATTCACGGTACAGGCCTTCGGTTTTCATGAAATCGGGATAACCCGGAATCTCCCTGTCATCGTCGTTAGTCAATTTCTGTTCTATCACAGCCTTGCATCCGAAACATAAGAACAGGGCCAATGTAACGGCAACCGACATGATAGTTACAGTCAGGGTATGGCCGGTTGACTCCTTCTGGTTCATTCTGAGCAGTCTCTTTCTGGTAAAGGATGTGCCCATGCCGGTTGTGGTAAGCGGGCTCATGCCTAACAGCATACGTATAACAGTGTCACGGTAATCATCAACATCGTAGCCGTCCGATGACAGTGCATCGTTATCGGCCTGCCATTCCTGCACCTCCTCAAGGCTCTTCTCGGCCATCCAGATAAAGGGGTTGAACCAGAACACGGAGCGGATTACAGACATGATGAGTTTTTCGGAAGAATGATGGTGCTGCACATGGCTGGTTTCATGACTCAATATCTGGCTGCGCACGCTGTCACTGTACCCACGTCCCATAAATATGGTGTTCAGGAATGAGAAAGGTGATTTGACATCGGCATTCTCAGCCAGCGTATAGCCTTGCTTTGCCGTAATGACAGACCTGTTCCTGATTCTTGAAATATAGATGATACTCCTTAGAATCAATCCCAAAGATATAAGAACGCCTATCAGATAGACTCCGAAAACGGCAAGTCTCCATTTAATGAACCCCGGAATCTTAAGGCTGTTGTTCCGGTTCAGTACAGGCTCAGGTGTGGCATCGGCACTTGCAGCGACAGGCTCTGCATTTGTGACTGCGGTGATGGCATTTCCTGTTGTCTGAACGGGAGCCGGAGACTCCGGCAACGGTAAACTTTCAATTGGCTTATAGACCATTTGAGGCGTAGGCTCCACCTTAACATACTTGTGGTAAAGGGGTACGTTGAGGGTCGGAATGATAACCGATAGCAACATTGCCACTATAAGGTACCTGCGACATAACGTATAGCCTGCTTTGCGTGACACGAAAAGGTGATAGAGCAGCATGAAAACTCCGCTGCATACTATTACTGAAAAGGAATAGAAAACAAAGGAAGACATAGTTTATTAAGGTTTTGTTGTTATTTCTTGCTTAGCATTTTGAGTATCTCATCGGCCTCCTGTACTGAGAGGTTCTTGTTGTCTGAGAAGAAGGTGACCAAACGGCTTACAGAGCCTTCAAAGAAAGAGTTCAGCACTCCTTGCATAAAACGTCCGGTATAGTCGTCCTTGCTAACGGTCGCCTTATATATATTGGTGTGGCCGTATGTCTTGTGAGTGAGGAATCCTTTGGTGTCCAGTATGCGGACCATGGTGGATACGGTGTTGTAAGCCGGCTTTGGTTCCGGCATCATGTCATGCACGTCACGTACTATAAACTCCTTGCCTATCTTCCAGATAACCTGCATTATTTCAAGCTCAGCCCTGGTGAGTTCCTGCATCTTTTGCTTACTGCTGTCCATTGTATTTTCAAATTAACGGTGCAAATATAAAACTAAATTCTTAGTTTGCAAACTAAATTCAATATTTTTATCTGTAAAGAAAAAACTGCGGAAGAGTATCCGCAGTTTTCATGAAAAAGGTACAAAAGGGGACTGTCCCCTTTTGTACTATTTTAACGCAGCGGCCGGATGGTGATGGTGCGCTGGTAGGGCTCGGGCAGGACGCGGTACTGGTTGAAGATACCGCGGGCTGTGCAGCCTACACCTGATGTGGCGTAGTCAAGGTTCAGGGTGATATCGCCTCCACGCTGCAGCTGATACTGATAGATGGCCTTGGTCAGGTTATCGGTAGTGCAGTCGTATGCGTTGAAGTTGAAATACTGATCCATTGAGAACTCCAGACCCTTACCTGAGTTGTCGGTCAGGCGGACCCAGCGGTTATCGGTCCTGAGGCCGTAATCCTGTGGGATGAGGTAGGGCTCATACATATCGTTTACAGTGGTGTTGTAGATACCTACGCGGTATCCGGTCTTGCGGTCAGGATATGAGGCCTGAGGTCCGCGTCCGTACCATTCAACCTTGCTCAGTGACTTGTCCAGACTCATGGTTACACCTATTCTGGGCAGCCACTGCGGCATCTTGCCCATGGGTTTCACCTTATGATGTACTGTGACGGTTCCGTCAGAATTTACAACCCAGTGCCAGTCATTTTCAAAGCGGTTATCAGTACCGTTAGTGGAGAGTGAATTCTCTTTCACGTCGATTACTACAACATCAGCACCCTTAAAGGCCTTGACCGATACGGGAACAAGTTTTCTCTTGTCTAATGAGGCTGCATAGTAATGGCTGGCCAGAACGGTATTGGCGCCGATATTGCCGTAACCCTGGATAGAGGGCTGGCCGGCACCGCTGCCGTTCCATCCGTCAATCTCATTGGCCACTGGAGCACGCCATACGTTCAGTGTAACAGGTGCCTTGAGCATCTCCTTGCCGTCAACGTTCATTGATTCAAGAGCACCGCTCTGTGCGTTGAAACGGTAGCTGAATCCCTGTCCGCTTACAACTATGCCGTTGCTGCCCTGGGTAAGTGTAACGTTACCCTTAGCAGGTGCGGCAGCAGTAGCGGGTTTGTTCCATGACTTGAGTTCAAACTGATCCCATGCAACCTCATGACCGGCCTTGGCCCAGACCTCATCCTTCTTAAGCGATGAACTTATCTCCAAGCGGTACTCCTTACCGGGCTCAATGCGGGTGGGCTTGTGGAACGGGATAGTTATCATTTTCTTGGTCAGCGGCTCCACATCCAGATTCAGTGTGCCGGATTCTATAACCTTGTCATCGGCCATGAGTGACCACTTGGTGTTATAGATTGAGGCGTTGGTAAAGTGGTTGCGGTTCCAGACCTCAACATGCCCCAGGGCAAGGTCAACCAGCGTGAATGAGAGCGGCTGGACGGTTTTCTTCATCTGCCACATCTCGGGCTGGGGTACGCGGTCTGGCCAGATTGAGCCGTAGGTGCGGGCTCCCTGTCCGTATGTGTAGAACGTGCCCTGGTTCTGCTCCTCCTCAAAGTCAAGCCACAGGGCTGCCTTGGCAGGGTCAAAGCTGCCGGGAAGCACTGCATCGGCAAACACGCCTACATTATCGATCATGGCGTCGCAGATGTAGGGGTTGGCATCCTGACCGCATGACTGCTCGTCACGTCCTATGCAGAGTGACAGGGGCAGATTGCGGATATTGCCCGATGTGGCCTGTGATGCAACCTGTGTACCGTCAATGAATATCTTCATCTCACTGCCGTCATAGACAGCTGTCACGTTATGCCAACGGTTCTCCCAATCCTCCGGCAGAGGTGCCGACAGGGTCTGACGGCGGCCGTTGTCAATATAGAAGTCAAGACGCTCCGATCCCTGCTGCTTAAGGCCGTACTGGTTGCTGCCCTTGCAGATCAGGTAACCGCCGCTGCGGTTGAACAGGCGCGGATAGATATCCAGGGTGAGGGTAAGCTTATTGCCGCTTATCTCCACGTTGTCGGCTCTATAGACCTGAACCCACTGCTCCTGCTTGTGCAGGTCAAGTGCCTTACCTGTAGGTCCTTGCTCAAGTGTGGCACGGCCCATGATATGGGCGGGAGTGTTATAAGGTGACTGGTCCTTGAGCAGTCTTACAGGCTCCTCCAGGCCGGGGCTTACAAAATCCCACAGGGCACCGCCCATCAGCTTGGGATAGGAGTAGATAACGCGCCAATAGTCATCCAGACCGCCGCCGCCGTTTCCGGCCACAGAGAGATATTCATCCATGAATGAGGGACGCATATCGCGGGTGTCGCGGCCGTAGCGGCGCTCATGCTCCTCGGGAGATGGGTAACGCGGGCCTACAATATCCTCGGCCGGATGAACCGCGGCATTGCCGCCGTACATCCAGTAGCGGGTGGCGTCATATCTCTTTCCTTCTTCTACCACCTCACGGATGTCGTCGCCTTCACCACTCTCATTGCCGGCACTCCAGAACAGCACGCAGGCATGGTTGCGGTCACGCAGCACCATCTGGCGCACGCGCTCGCGGTACATCTCTATAAACTCCGGCATGTTACTTACATACTCAGTGGCATGAGCCTCATCGCCGGTCTCATCAATGATATATAGACCGTATTCATCGGCCAGGTCAAGATACTCGTTTACCGGAGGATAGTGCGATGTGCGCACACCGTTGAAGTTGAACTGCTTGAGTATCTCCATGTCGCGTCGTATGGTAGCCTCGTCCATAGCGTGCCCCAAAATGGGGTGCTGCATGTGAGAGTTCTGGGCGTTTACCTTGAGCGGCTGGCCGTTCAGATAGAACACGCCGTCACGAATCTCGGTCTTCTTGAATCCCATGCGCTTTACGATATGATCTACAGCCTTTCCGTCAGGGCCGATAAGCTCCATCGTGAGGTCATAGAGTTCAGGAGTCTCCGATGTCCATTTCTTGGGAGCCTTAACCTTGGCGGAGAGGTTGATGGTGCTGGTGCCGTCCTTTACGTTGAACGGTCCGTTCTCCATAAGGGCAACCTCACGGCCATCCTTTGAAACAGTGGCCTTAACCTTGTAGCCGCTGCCCTCAAGTCCGTATGAGCGTACGTCCATAGCCAGCTTGAGGTCCGAATCAACAAAATCGGGACCGAAATCGGTGGTGACATACCAGTCATAGATTCTGACCTTGGGGGTGGCGTATATGGTAACATCATCAAATATACCGGCCAGACGCCAGTAGTCCTGTCCCTCCAGATAGTATCCGTCGCAGAACTTGAGCACCATCACTGCCAAAGTATTCTTACCGCTCTTTATATAAGGTGTGATATCATACTCGCTGGGCTCCTGTGCGCCTTCATTGTAACCCACCTGACGGCCGTTCACCCATACGAACGATCCCGATGCCACCTTCTCGAAGCGCAGGAACACCTCGTCGCCCTTCCAGTCAGAAGGTATGGTGAATTCCGTGCGGTATGCGCCGGTGGGGTTGACATCCATCGGAACATTAGGTACACGGACGGCAAAGGGGTTGGACAGGTTCATGCGGTTCTGGGCCATACGTTTCTGCTGCTCGGATGCATCCGGGTCATCCAGAATCTTCTGGTAACGCTCCAGCATGGATAAGGGCTGGCCGTTGGGGAAGGGGGCTGCCACATTGCGGAACATAGCCTGACCGTAACCCTGCATCTCCCAGTTGGACGGAACCTCTATGGTTCCCCATTTGCGGTCATTGAAAGAGCTCTTAAAGAAATTCTTGGGCACCTCAAGAGGGTTCTCATAAAGATTGAACTTCCAGGTTCCGTTAAGCGAAATATTACGCTCCGGAATGTGGAATGCGCGTCCCGGCTCCTGATTGAGCCCGAAGACTTCAAGGTTCTCAACATAATAGGGCAGGTTATCCATGAACTTGGGATCCTGCTCCTTTGTACCACACGAGTTCAGGGCTAATGCCAGCCCCAACGCAGCAATGCTAAAACTAGGACTAATTCTCATTGTCAATTGTCAATTATCAATTATCAATTCTCAATTACTTGAGGAACCGGATATCAAAAATGCGTGGAGCCTGCTTGCCCTCAACCGAGCGGAACGTAACGCGAATCTTCTCCTTGCCCAGATAGAATCCTACCGGAACATCATACTCCTTGCGTACAATGCCGGCCTCACCGTTTGCGGGGAATTCGGTCTCGGTAATGAACGGCATGTCCTCAATCAGTATCTCGATGGCACGGTTCTGGTTGTTTTCGGCACCCCAGTAGCCTATGCAGAGGCTCAGGTTGGTGTTGCCTTCAGTATATAGGTCATAGCTGAACGAACCGTTGCGGCGGATAGTGCGGTAGGGCTTGTTGTCCTGGTTGCCGGTCATTGAGCTCTGGCTCTGAATCTTGTGGTCAGCCTCGGGCTGCTGCTCGCCGGGTACTATGGCATCCACAGTGCGGCGGTCCAGTTCCAGCATTGCGGCCTCATCGGCCTTGATCTTATCGAGCATCTGCTTGTAGTCATTCTGGCTGAGTGAAAGGAAATAGATGGCGTAACGGCTGTCATGCAGGCTGTAGAACGGCTCCAGCTCAACATTGGGGAACCGGCTGCTGTCAAACAGGCCTGATGCGGTGTAGTGCAGGGGCTTGCCGGGTACGGGCTTGAGTGCTGCCACCTTCTGGTCCAGTTGCGCGCGTGTACCTATCATGATAGGAGTCTCGGTAACTGGTACCAAAGGTCCGTGTGCTATGTGGCTCCAACGGCCGTCATCGGCTATGAGACCGCTCATACCCTCGGTGCCGGTGCGGGCTGCCAGTACAATGGGGCCGTGCTTTACTGCCAGGTACTCCGGCTCGTTGTCAAGAGCCTCGATGGTGGTGTTCATGGGCAGGCTTATCTCAACAACATCACCGTTCTTCCACTTGCGCTCTATGGCTACGTATGATGAGGGTTGTGCGTCTGCGGCATACTCCTTACCGTTCACCTTTACGCTGTAACCGCTGGCCACCCACTCGGGGCAGCGTACCATAAGGCGGAACTTGCGGGCTTTCTTAAGGTTGACTGTCAGTTTTGATGACTCGGAGTAGGGGAACTGTGTCTCCTGTGTGATGACGGCCTTGTTATCGGTCCAGTTCAACTTTGATGCCACGAACAGGTTGACCCAGAGTGTCTGTGCACCATCATGGGTGTAGATAAATTCACCGTACTTGCCGTGGTTCTCCATACCGGTACCTACGCAGCACCACATACCCTGGTTAACTGCGGAGTAAACGCGGTAGTGAGCCGGGCGCATGGGGGTGAAATATACGTAACCTCCGTGCTCGGGGTGCTGGGTTGAGAGGATGTGGTTGTACATGGCCTTCTCATAGAAATCGGCATACTCGGCCTTGGGGTCAATGGCAAAGAGGAACTCGGTAAGCTTGAGCATGTTGTTGGTGTTGCAGGACTCCGGTCCCTCACGGTTCTCCACGTAGCTCTTGTAGTCTGTCGCTGCGGGGAAATGCTCGCTGCGGCTGTTTCCGCCTATTACCACTGAGCGGTGGTTGGCCACGCGGTCCCAGAAGAACTCGGCAGCCTTGCGGGCGCGTGCATCGTTGTCCAATGCAGCCACGCGGGCGTAACCTACAGCCTTGGGCACCTGTGTGTTGGCGTGCTTGTTGTCCAGATTGTCGCGGCCGTCGGCCATGTTCTCAAATATGTCCTTGTGGCGGAAACGCTTGGCGGCCTCTATGTACTTGCGGTCACCGGTAATCTGGAATGCATCGGCAAAAATCTCGTTCATGCCACCGAACTCGGTGCCGGTCATCTGCTCCATCTGGTTGTCATCAAGACCTGCTATCTCGTCCAGACCCCAGTCGCAGAACTTGATGAACATATCTTTGGCCTTCTCAATGCCGGCATACTGCCACGCGTCGCGCAGGCCCGCGTACATCTTATGTACATTATACCAGGGCACCCATGCGCCGCGGAACAGCCCGAAGTCTCCCTTCTTAAGGTTTCCCCAAAGCTGCTTGCTGTTGGGTACACCGCCTATGTAGCCGTCACCGTTGGCTATCTGGCAGCGCTCCAGCTCATCGATCATATAGACCAGACGGTCATAGCACTCCTTGTTGCCGGTAGCGGCGTAGTGTATGGCCAGGGCTGATACGTAATGTCCGCCCACATGTCCGTCCAGACCGGCCCAGTTGGGGAAATACTCCGCCTTCTTGGGCAGTCCGGCCTCCTTAAGGAAAGGAGCCAGCAGGCGGTCGGTGTCATACTCCAGGAGAACCTTTACGTTTAGGTCCATGGCGTGCTTGAACGGTCCGTCAAGCAGCTCTACCTGATTCAGGTTGAATGTGTTGTGATAAAGTTTGTCCTGCGCCGAAGAGAATGCTACAGCCAGGGACAGTACAATTAAGATTGCTGTTCGTTTCATTTTTTTGGTCAGTATTTGTTGTTTATCAGTCTTTATAAGGGAATCTGCGTTTGAGCTCCTCGCGGAACCAGTGCTTCCACCAATTGCGGTCATGACCGCCGTTATATACCCAGGATTTGACTTCTCCTCCGCGTTTCCTGATGTCTTTCAGGAGGTTCGGAAAATACTCTTCAAGTCCGACTTCCTCCTTGATACCCCAGCATATCCTGTAACTGGTCGGTGATTCTATCAGTCCGTATCCGCTGACATCGGAGAAAACGGGGGAGTAGCACCAGTATTCCGACATGAGTCCCTGGTCGCGCATGCTGAGCGTAATTCCGAAATCTGCGCTGTTTGATGTCCCGAAAAAGACACGGTCCTTAGGTAATCCGGAAACCGGAGCCTCCTTTTCAATATAAGGTATGAATTCCTTAATGAAATAATTGTAGTGGTTCTTGAAAAGATTGGCAAGCTTCTGATCTTTCTCTGCCAGGGATTCTATGTATTCAGCGTTCCTGAAAGCAATCCTGTAACCGGGAATTGTCATCTTGTTTTCATAAGAACAGGCAATCACGACGGGACTGATCTGTTTTTCCTCAATAAGTGAATCAATCATCTTTTTGAAACCGCATTCCCTGAAAACAAGACCGTCACACATGTAGATGACAGGCAGTTTGTCTTTGGGTCTGATGCCTTGCGGCAGATAGATGGCTCCCGAACGCATGGTGCCGTCACTGCCTTTCAGACTGAACTCGCTGAATTGGGAACTTTCAGTCTGTTTTGCGCATGAGCACAGAAGAAAGGCGGTTATTGTGATAGCCTGTAGGCAGGATGTCAATTTCATAAGTAAATTGAATGTTAATGTTATTTGCAATTGTATTTTGCAAAGTTAGAAAATTATGTTGTGATTAAACCATAGGGCACATTTTTAATCCAAAATGTGAATTTTTTGTTAATTCATCATTTTTACATTTAACCAACCGCCTCAAGCAATATAGTAAAGGTGTATTTTTTTATAGAAACAACAAACAAATAACAATAACAATCAAACGATGAAAAGAATTTCCATTCTGCTTTCATTTCTTGTGACATCAGCATCAGCGCTGTTTGCACAGAATCTATCTGTAAAAGGTTCAGTCATTGATTTTGATTCTGCTGAGCCAATGGGATCTGCCTCAGTGCAGATTTTTCAGATTTCGGGAACCGATTCAACCTACATCAACGGTGCATCTACCGAAGAGGACGGCTCGTTCGTAGTAAACAACCTTAAGGCCGGAAACTATGTTGCCCGTGCATCATTCATCGGTTATGACAATGCCGACAAGAATTTCACTTTGAGGTCAGGAACAGAAGTCACCGATCTCGGCAAGATTGCCATGAGAGGAGGTCAGATGCTTGATGAAGTTGCAGTATCAGCCGTTGTGGCAAAGGTCCAGATGATCAATGATACCGTAATGTTCAACAGTGCAGCCTATAAGCTTCCTGAGGGTGCATCTGTTGAGGACCTTATCCGTAAGCTCCCCGGTGTGCAGATAGGCAGTGACGGTAACATAACCGTTAACGGTAAGTCTGTATCAAGAATCCTTGTAAATGGTAAGGAATTCTTCAACGATGACAAGACAATGGCTCTGACACAGCTCACAGCCGATATGATTGAGAAAGTAAAGGCATATGAGAAGCAGAGTGACCTGGCCCGTATGACCGGTATTGATGACGGTAATGAAGAGACAGTCCTGGACCTTCAGGTAAAGAAAGGTATGGCCAAGGGTTGGTTCGGAAACCTCACTGTCGGTGGCGGTGCTCCTCTTGAGAAGGAGGGTTATGATGTAGCAGCACTCTATCAGGTTAACGCTTCACTGAACCGTTTTGATGAAGATAAGCAATTCAGCGTCACCGGATCTGCCAGCCAGTCGTCAGGCGGCATGGGCGGCATGGGCGGCGGCATGCGCATGGGCGGCGGTATCGGCATGGGCATGGGCGGCTTCGGTATGGGCGGAGGCTTCGGCGGCATGATGGGCGGCGGAGGCGGCGTCAGCACAAGCTACACAGGCGGTGCCAACTTTGCCATGAATCTGGGTAAGGAGGTTTCACAGGACAACTATCAGTATGAGGTCGGCGGTAGCGTAAGCTGGAGCCACAGTGACAATACCGGTGAGTCCAAGAACTATACAAGAGACTTCAGCCATCTGGTTGAAACCTACTCAAGCCAGGTGGGTGCCAACGGTAGCGGCAGCAACAGCCTGAGCGGTAATATGCGTATTGAGTGGAACAAGGACAATTATACAAGCCTTCTGTTCCAGCCTCAGTTCTCATACAGCACATCTGACAGCTGGAATGCCAACAAGAGATTCCAGTTCGTGCAGGATCCGTACCGTTACACCATCGATCCTCTTGATTCGACCAAGACATCATCTTCATTCTATACAAAAGAAAACTATCCGTACAGTGACTATCCCGATGTAGACCCCGACGGCACTTTCATGGATTCTCTGTATGATTATTATCATAAGGCTCTGCAGAATGCTGTTACCAACTCATCCAAGAGCAATTCCAAGAGCATATCTACAAGCGGAAGAGCCCAGTTCGTACGCAGGTTCGGCAACCGTGGACGTAACTTGTCAGTGAACGGTAACTACAATATACAGAGAAGCGAGAGTGACCAGTTGTCACATGCAGACAACCTGACATCATCTTTCACCAATACATCCACCAAACTCAAGACTATCCAGAACCGTTATACCAATTCTCCCACAGAATCCAATTCATACGGTGCTCAGTTTACCTATTCAGAGCCTATCTCAACCGGTACATACCTTCAGGTCAGTTATCAGTTCAGTTACAGCGAGCGTAACGAGGACCGTGCCACCTATAACCTGAAGAGTTTTTATGATGCATACTGGGGCGTATTTGATGATCCGTTCGATGAAATAGACTGGACATTTAACAAAGACACTGTCAGTGGTGATATGGTAAGGGATACACGTCAGAGTACCAAGTCGTTCAACTACAACTATGACCAGAATATCCAGCTGCAGTTCCGTAAGAATGCTACAGACCAGACTTATAACTTCACTGCCGGTTTCACATGGATGCCACAGTTCACAAAGCAGCCTTATCACGGAATGGGCATTGATACAGTTCTCCAGCGTTGGGTTAACAACTTCAATCCTACCATCCAGTTCCGTTACAGGGTGACACGTCAGGAGCAGATCAATATACGTTGGAACGGCCGTTCAAGCCAGCCTCAGATGTCACAGTTGCTTCCTATCACTGATGACAGGAACAAGACCAGGATACAAAAGGGTAATCCTTCATTGGTTCCTTACTATACCAATCAGTTGAGCATCGGATATCAGAAGTACAATCCGGTATCAATGGGTAGTTTCAACATAAACGCATCTGTCAACAACACTCTTCGCGGTATCACCAGCAAGACAACCGTCATCAATGATATCAACGGTGCCCAGATGACACAACCGTTCAATCTGGATGGATTCTGGTCCAACTGGAGCGGTAACCTGAATCTTACGGCTAGCCTGACATTACCGGATGACAGATACTCTTTCTCATCAACAACACAGGGTTCATATAATCATCAGGAGGGCTTGACATCAACAGCAACATCATTGGAAGAGGCTGTTGCAGTTTCAGACCATCAGCTCCGCGACAGAAACTACAAGGATCCCAATGAGAAGCGCAGCAATTCAAACAGGATAAGCGCAATGGAGAACTTGTCATTTGAATATCGTGATGATTATCTGACAGCATCTTTGGATGGTAGCTTTAATTACAGTCATCAGGAGAATGACCTGACAGACCAGATCAGGGATAACTATCAGTTCTCATATGGTGCAAGCGTCATAGCATTCATTCCCTGGCGTAACATGCGTATAGGTTCTGACCTCAACATGAACAGTCGTCGTGGTTATGAGGGCCGTGAAGCCAATACCGACGAGTTGATATGGAATGCCTCAGTATCATTCTCATTCCTGAAGGGTAATAAGGCCAGTCTGTCACTTAATGCCTATGACCTTCTGCATCAGCGCAGTAACATGAACTATAATGTAAATGCAACTTCTGTATCACAGTCACAGACCAGGAACATCACCAGTTATTTCATGGCTTCACTGACCTACCGTCTGTCACTTATGGGTGACCGCAATTCACGTCAGCAGCTCCGTGGCGGCATGGGCGGCTTCGGCGGCGGCATGGGCGGCTTCGGCGGTGGCATGGGCGGCTTTGGCGG
>CADCLI010000023.1 GCA_902802285.1 uncultured Bacteroidales bacterium | reverse complement strand
TTTCTACAGGGCAGACCTGTCGGTAAGAGGTACTTACCGGTATGATAACACCCTGTTGTACTTAGGCGCTACCTACAGCCCGGGTATTTCGGTCACAGCACTGATAGGAGGCAGGTTCAGGGACATTCTTGTGGGTTATGCATATGAGTTCTACACATCAGGAGTAGGCGCCATGAACGGGAGTCATGACCTGATGGTAAACTGGCAGACCGACATAGACTTCTTTAAAAAGGGGAGGAATGCCCATAAAAGTGTAAGATATTTATAACAGATATACGATGAAACTGAAAGACATTGTTCTGACCGGAATGGCGGTTTTCATGGCCTTGTCACAGTCATGCACCAGCAGCGGCTATGCGGGTTCAAACGGAGGCGAGGTTACCGGTTCTTCCAAGACGGCACTGCGTGAACCGGTGCCGTATGGTATGGTTTTGGTCAAGAGAGGATCACTTAAGATAGGTGAGGAAGCCGGAGACAGCCTCTGGGGCTCCAATTCCCCTACAAAGGAGATATCCGTAGAGTCATTCTGGATGGATGAGAATGAGGTATCGAACGCCAAGTACCGCCAGTTTGTGGAATGGGTACGTGACTCCATCATTCGTACACGTCTGGCCGACCCGGCATACGGCGGTGACGAATCATTCATGATAACCGAAGACAAATACGGTGAGCCTGTAACCCCGCATCTGAACTGGACCAAGCCTATTCCCTGGAAAAAGCCCAACGAATATCAGCAGAGGGCTATTGAAAGCATCTACTACCGTCACCCCATCACCGGAGAGAAGCTGCTGGACATAAAGCAGCTCAATTACCGTTATGAACTGTTTGACTATACTCAGGCGGCCTTGCGTAAGAACCAGCTTGATCCCAATGACAGGAGCAGGAACACTGACCTGGAGGTTTCTGATGAGAAAGTGATGATTTCAAAGGACACCGCCTATATCGATGATAACGGCAATATTGTCCGCAAGACCATAAACAGGGAACTGAGCAGTCTCTATGACTTTGTCAACACCTATATAGTAAACATATTCCCGGACACGACATGTTGGGTTAATGATTTTCCGAATTCAAACAACGAGACCTACATGCGTCTCTATTTCAATCATCCCAACTACAACGATTACCCTGTAGTGGGTGTCAGCTGGGAGCAGGCCAACGCATTCTGTGCATGGAGGACAGAATTCCTGCTTGCAGGACTGGGAGCACAGGCCAAATACATTCAGCGTTACCGCCTTCCCACAGAGGCTGAATGGGAGTTTGCCGCACGCGGACGCGAGAACAACCGCTATCCGTGGAAGACCTCCGGTTCAAAGGATGATGAGGGCTGCTATTATGCCAACTTCAAGCCCGAACGCGGTAACTACACCAAGGACGGAAGCCTGATAACCACTAAAGTAGGTTCTTACAAACCCAATTCGAACGGCCTGTTCGATATGGCCGGAAATGTTGCCGAATGGACATCCACCACTTACACCGAGGCGGGCATTCTCCAGATGAACGACATGAACCCGGAACTTTATTACAATGCTGCCGTCGAAGACCCCTACTACATGAAGAGAAAAGCCGTCAGAGGCGGTTCGTGGAAAGACCCCGAGAAGTTCATAGAATCATCATGGCGCACCTATGAGTATCAGAACGAACAGCGTTCATACATCGGATTCCGATGCGTACGCACACAGGTAGGCACCGCCGGTTCATCAAAGGGCCGCAAATAAGGACAGAAAAAACAATCATTATGGAAAATATAGAGAAGAAAGGTCTGTTAGCCCGTTTTCAGGACTATCTGGATTCTGCAAAAGGAAGAATCCTTCTTAACTATCTGTACAGTTGGGGTGCCGCTATAGTAATACTGGGTGCCCTGTTCAAACTGACTCACATCAAAGGCGCCAACCTGATGCTTTTCATAGGTATGGGAACAGAGGTCCTGGTGTTCTTCATCTCAGGTTTTGAAAAGCCTTTTATTCCTGAACAGGATACTGACGATGAGCAGGACGATGCTCCGCGCATTCGCGGAAACATAATCATAAACGGTGCGGTAGCCACTGATGTCCCCCAGCAGCCATCAGTATCACCCGCGCAGGCTCCCGTAAGCACACAGGATTCCAGTCCGCTTAATATCGGAGGGGTTGAGAACATAACCCAGGACTATATTTCACACGTGCATGACCTCACGCTCAAAATGGAGCAGATGTGCCGCCACTCGGAGCGTATGGAGCAGAGTTCCGAAGAACTTGAACAGTTGTCACGCAACCTTATCAGCATAAACACTTTCTATGAGATGCACCTCAAATCGGCCAGCACACAGATGGAGAATCTGGACAAGGTAAGCCAGCAGACACGTCAGATGGTGGATCAGATTGAGGAACTTAACCGCGTCTATGCCCGCATGATTGAGGCAATGAAGGTAAACTCACAGATGGGAGCCAAGTAAGAAGCTATGAAGAGAAAAACAGTACAGAGACCGCCATCGGCGCGTCAGAAGATGATCAACCTCATGTACATCGTCCTTCTGGCGATGCTTGCCATGAACGTATCATCGGATGTGCTGAACGGTTTCAGGATAGTGGAGGAGAGTCTCGGCAAGAGTACTGCCAACGCCACGATACAGAATGAGAAGGCTTACCGTGAGTTTGCCGCCGCCGATTCAATCAACCATGAGAAGGTAGGCGAATGGTACGGCAAGGCTCTATACGTGAAGCAGATATCAGACTCCCTGTTCAATTTTGCCGATGAGCTGAAGACACTCATAGCAATAGAGGCCGACGGCAAGGATGCCGATGTGAACGATATACACAACCGCGAGGATCTGGAGGCTGCGACTCAGGTTATGCTTCACCCCTCACGAGGCAAGGGCAGTCAGTTGTATGATGCCATCAACAACTATCGCGAAAAGATTCTGGAAATGGTCACTGACCCCACCCAGAGAGAGATTATAAGCAATAACTTCAGCACTGAGGTTCCTCTCAAGGTCGGCTCGCTGGGCAAGAACTGGCAGGAGTACAACTATGAGAACATGCCTGTGGCAGCCGCCATCACCATGCTTACCAAACTGCAGAATGACGTCCGATACGCAGAAGGTGAGGTACTGCACACACTAGTAAACAATATCGACGTGGGCGATCTGCGTGTGAACGCCATCAACGCATATGTGATACCCACTTCGCAGAACGTGGTCCAGGGCAACAGTTTCAAGGCCCGTATCATAATGGCAGCAGTTGACTCTACCGCACGTCCTGCCATCTATATAGACGGCCGTAAGATTGACTCTGAGGACGGCTGGTATGAGGTTCCCGCCACCAGAACGGGTGATTACACCCTCTCCGGTTACATGGAACTGAATTCAGGCAACGGAGTGATCAGGCGCGACTTTACACAAAGCTACTCGGTAGTATCACCGCTGGCTACCGTATCGGCCACAATGATGAATGTGCTCTATGCCGGTTATGACAACCCCATAAGCATCTCGGTGCCCGGCGTGCCCAGCAACATGATTTCGGCCCGACTCAAGAACGGAGGCGGAACATTGACACGTAGCGGCAACGGTTTTATCTGCAAACCCACTAGCGTTGGCGAGGATGTGGTGATAGCCGTCACTGCCAATCAGGAGGGACGCCAGCAGAGCATGGGAGAGTACGCTTTCCGCGTACGTCAGTTACCAGACCCCACCCCGTTCATCGAGTATAAGGACGAGAACGGCAACACGCAGCGTTACCGTGGCGGCGGCACACCTATCTCCAAGAAAAACCTGCAGGCTGCCGACGGCATAGTGGCCGCAATTGATGACGGTCTGCTTAACATAGGATTCCGTGTCATAAGCTTTGAGACCACATTCTTTGACAACAGCGGTAACGCGGTTCCCGAGATATCGGACGGAACGCGTTTCTCAAACCGTCAGAAAAGGGTGTTTGACCAGCTGGGACGCGGCAAGCGTTTCTATATCCAGCGTGTCAAGGCTATCGGTCCTGACGGTATAGAGCGTCAGCTCAATACAGCCCTTGAGGTTATTATAAACTGATAAAAAAGGAGACAACGATATGAAAAAGATTGTTCTATTGTTTCTTACATTGGCTATGGCAACCATAGCCGGTGCTCAGCCCACACGCAGACTGCAGGAACAACAGGCCCAGAAGGAGGCCGAAAAGAGCCCCACGGCAGTGACACTGTCAGAACGAGCCCGTTCACAATATACAGCACAGACCGCCATGCCTACAGATCTTACCTGGAGACGTGACATTTACCGTGAACTGGATCTACAGAAGGAGAAAAACGCCGCTCTCTATTATCCCGAAGAGCCTCTGGGTGACCGTGTAAACTTCTTTACACTGATACTGAGTCTTATACAGGACGGTAAGATCAAGGCTTATGAGTATCGTCTGGACGGTAACGAGTTGTTTACTCCGGACAATGAGATTGATTTGGAAAGCATACTCGACAAGTTTTATATTGACTACAAGAAAGACGATAAAGGCAAGTATATAATAGATATACCCAGCCGTGACATCGGCAAGTATTACATCAAAGAGAGCCATTATCTGGACAAACTGTCCAATTATCAGATCAAGGTAACTGCCATCTGCCCTGTCCTGATGCAAGGCGGTTTCGGTGACAAGCCCACCGCATACCCAATGTTCTGGCTCAACTATGACGAGATAAGCCCCTATCTGGGACAGACTCAGGTCATGACCAGCAGCTACAACAACACCAGCAACATGTCACTGGACGACTATTTTGTAATGCGCCAGTATGACGGTGACATTTACAAGACATCAAACCTGAGGAACGTTCCCCTCTCGGACTATTGTGAGACTGACGAGGAACTGCAGGCGGAAAGAGCCCGCATAGAGAAGCAGTTGAAGGATTTCCAGAACGGTCTGTGGAGTGATGCCGAAACAGAAGAGACAGCAGACTCCGCACCTGCCGCTCAAAGCAGCCGACAGAAGGAGCCAAAGGAACCCAAACCTAAAAAAGAGAGGACTCCCAGGACTCCCAGACAGAATTCTTCAAACGGAGAAAGACTGTCCGTGCACCGTTGACAACCTATATTGATTAAGACCAAAGCATCAGGTCAGTCAAAAAAAAGGACTGACCTGATTGTTTAATTTAAAAAGTGTTAACTTTGCACTTGAACTATAGTTATTGCATTATGAAGAAAATCAGGCTTGTACTTATTCTTATGCTGCCGTTACTGTTCATGGACGTATCGGCTGAGACCAGATTGAATCTTCGTGGCGGTCTGTCGCTGACCAACAACGACATTTCACGCATAACGGCCGAAAGTGTCCAGGATGAAGAGAACTACAGCGGATTCTTTATCGGCCCTGCACTTACATTCGAGGCAGAACATCTGCTGGGGTTTGATGTAGGTATCCTGTATCAGCAGACCGGAATGAAAGGTCTTGATAAACTTGGTCAGGAGATATCCTACAAACAGGAGTTCCTGGAGATTCCTCTATCTCTGAGACTTAAGTTCGGTTTAAGGAATGTATGCCTGATAGGCCAGTTCGGACCTCAGTGGAACTTCAGTCTGGGTGATGTGCAGACCTTCTTTGAAGACGGAACTGAGATAGAGTCTGACAAGATCATCACCACAGGTAACCTGGGTGCCGGAGTCAGGTTGTTTGACAAGTTTGAGGCTATGCTGAACTTTAATGTACCCTGGAAAATCATATCAGACAATACTGATGATTTCCAGAAGATGGGTGACCTGATAGGTGATTACAAGACTGTCCAGTTTGTAATCGGCTGGAGATTCTGAAGTAAAGACAAGATAATCTACAAAAAACAGATAGTATGAAAAAAGTATTAGTTATCTGCGGTCTCGCACTGCTTTCAATCATGCCCGCTTCGGCTCAGTTCAGCTGGGGTATCCGTGGCGGTCTCAACCTTGTGAACAATGACATTACCGCTGTTACCAAAGAGTCTGCAGCAAGTAAGGACAGTTACACCGGTTACTTTATCGGTCCGATGGCCGAGGTACAGATTCCTGTAATAGGTATTGGAGTTGATCTTGCCGCACTCTATTCACAGAAGGGCATTGAACTCCCTGACACATCCACAATGAAGAATCAGTCAATCGCCATCCCCCTCTCTCTCAAGTACACACTGGGACTGGGAAACTTTGCAGCAGTCTACTTTGCTGCGGGTCCTCAACTGGATTTCAAGATCGGTGACCTGAACACATCCTTCAATGACGGAGAAGAGGTTAAGGATTTTGCTCTCGAAAAGAGTTCATGGAGTATCAACATCGGTGCCGGCGTAAAGCTCATCAACCACTTACAGGCTGGTATCAACTACAACATCCCTGTTTCAAAGGAGGGTGCGGTCAAGGTGATTGACAACCCTACCCCGGGTGCTGTGATAGACAATGATCCCGTAGACTTCAAGTCAAGTACGCTCCAGTTCTCAGTTACCTGGACATTCTGATATAAAGAGTATCATATTGAGACCGGTTCCCATCAACGGGAGCCGGTCTTTTTTGTATCTTCGCGCTGCTATGGGTATGTATGCAGACATTATACTGCCGGTACCGCTTAACCAACTGTTTACTTACAGCGTACCGGAACAACTTGAGCCCTTTACAGTGCCCGGAGCAAGGGTGTATGTGCCTTTCGGTAAAGGTCGCAGGCTAACCGGAGTCGTGATGAGAACACACAACAACCGCCCTGCCGGACACACCATTAAGGAGATACTGAGTGTTCCGGACCTTGATCATCCGTCGGTTACAGTAAACCAACTCAAGTTGATGCAATGGATGTGGCAGTACTGCATATGTACGCCGGGTGATGTAGTCAAAGCAGCCCTTCCGGCCGGATTGCGCCCCGACTCCAGCGCGAACAGTCAGCCTTACAAGCCCAAAATAACGGTATTCGTAAAAATGGGAAAGGCTCCGGCATTCGGTAAGACGGCCATCAGACAGAAGGAGTTGTTTGACAGGTTTCTTGACTTATCCGGCATAAGGGATTACGGAACACAGACCAGACCCGTCACCAAGAGAGCCCTATTGGAAGGAAATAGTCCGGCATCGGCATTTCAGGCCCTGCTCAAGAACGGAACATTGGATACATACGAGGTGGAAACCGGGCGTTTACCCAAATTTGAAGGAGCAGTCTCAATGCCATCCCAACTGAGTCCGGCCCAACAGAAAGCGCTTGACAGCATTCATCAGTCTTTCAGGACAAAAAGGGTTTGCCTGCTGCACGGAGTCACTTCATGCGGAAAGACAGAGATATACATACATCTTATCAGGGAACAGATACTGCAGGGAAAACAGGTGCTGTACCTCCTGCCCGAAATAGCACTGACAACCCAGATAGAGCATCGTCTCCAAAGGGTTTTCGGGAACGATATGTGCGTATACCATTCACGCTGTGCCGATAATGTCCGTGTTGAAGTATGGAATAGGCTGACCGGTGACAATCCCTACAAACTTATACTTGGAGCCCGGTCTGCCGTGATGTTGCCATTCCGTAACCTTGGGCTGGTAATTGTTGATGAGGAGCATGAGCCCAGTTTCAAGCAGGAGGATCCCGCACCCCGGTATCACGGACGCAACACCGCTATCATGCTGGCATCGATATGCAATGCCTGTACTCTTCTGGGAAGCGCCACTCCGGCGCTTGAAAGTTACTCAAACGCCATGTCCGGAAAATATGCGCTCGTAACTGTCACTGAACGCTACCGGAACATGCAACTCCCCGATATCAACATCATCGATACAGCCAGTCTGAGACGTAAGAAATACATGAAAGGCCTGTTCTCACCCCAACTTATCGGGAGTATAGGCAATGCACTGGAGAACAAGCGTCAGGTGATACTCTTTCACAACCGCCGCGGATATAGCGGTACTGTGGAGTGTCCGGATTGCGGATGGACCCAGAAATGCGACTGTTGTGATGTAAGCCTCACATACCATAAGGGCACCGGTATGGCTTCATGTCACTACTGCGGGCGTAAATACTTTATCCCTACACTCTGTCCGGGTTGCGGCAGCAAGAACCTGAGAAGCCGCGGATTCGGGACAGAAAAGATAGAGGAAGAGGTTTCCGGACTCTTTCCGGCAGCCAGGGTTGCACGCCTGGACCTGGATTCGGCCAAAAGCGGTTATGAAACCATACTGGATGATTTCCAGGAGGGTAGAACTGACATTCTGATAGGAACGCAGATGGTATCAAAAGGACTTGACTTTGACAGGGTAAGCGTAGTGGGAATAGTACAGGCTGACTCCATCTTGAGCTATCCTGACTACCACGCTACCGAACGCGGATACCAACTCATGGCCCAGGTGGCAGGACGGGCAGGCAGAAAAGACAGACAGGGAACTGTAATAATCCAGACACGCCAACCGGATGCACCCGTGATGGAGTTTGTCAGCAATAACAACTATGCAGGTTTTTTCCGGAGCCAGATGGAGGAACGCCACGCTTTCTGTTATCCCCCCTACTCACGCATAGTCACCGCAATCCTGAAAGGACATGATCCCGAATCTGTGGAACGGGCAGCCCACACCCTTAAGGAGGCCCTTGACTCAATGTTCAGCCCGGACAGGGTACTTGGCCCTGATGCACCGCCTGTTTCAAGAATCCAATATCAGCATATAAGGCGTATCATGGTTAAGATATCACTGGATCTCAGCGTTGAAGAGAGCAGGCAAAGGATTTCACAGGCATTGCAGGCCATTCACTCCGGCAACGGAATAAGCGGGGTTACGGTTTCGTTTGACGCAGATCCCCAGTAGGTTCGGGGTAACTGATACGTGTGTGGTACATCGTGCGCAGTTTCTCCTTGAATGTCTCCTTGACCTTGTTGATCTCCTGCCAACTGATGGGGCAGTTCTCAAAATAGCCCTCATGCACCTGTGTATCGATTATCTTATCCACAAGTTCCGATATGCTGGCTTCTGTATATTCCTTAAGGCTGCGTGAGGCTGCCTCTACGGCATCGGCCATCATAAGCAACGCTGTCTCCTTGGAGTAGGGATTAGGACCGGGATAACTGAACGCAGAATTGTCCTGAACCAAATCAGGATGTTCCTGCGCATACTTTATATAAAAGTAACGGGCCACACCCTTGCCGTGATGTGAAGATATGAACCCGCGTATGGATTCCGGAAGACCATACTTTTCGGCCAGTTCCAGCCCCTTGCGCACATGGCCCACTATGATACCTGCACTCTCCTGGGGAGTAAGTTTGTCATGCGGATTGACCTTGTTCTGGTTCTCGGTAAAGAAAGGGGCATCATCTATCTTACCGATATCATGATAGAGAGCCGCCGTACGCACCAATTGTGAATTGGCCTTTATGCGCGTAGCCGCCTCGGATGCAAGAGTAGAAACCTGCATGCTGTGCTGAAACGTTCCAGGGGCTTTTTCGGCCAATTCCCTGAGCAGAGGATTGTTTATATTTGACAGTTCTATCAGAGTCACGTTCGATGTAAAACCGAAAAGTTTCTCAATCACGAACAACAGAGGATATACCAGAAGTATCACTATACAATTGATGGCAAAAAACAGGAACGTCCACGGATCTATATCCCTGATATTCTCCAGCCTTGTCATCTGAAGTGCGCTCCAGACCAGACTGTAGGCAACAAAAACAAGCAGACTGGTACGCAATATCTGTGAACGCTGCGACAGCTCCTTAAGCGAATAGATTCCGGTAAGACCTGCCAGTACCTGCAGTAGTATAAACTCATAAGGCATTGAGACAATGAGCGAAGAACTGAGTACAAATACCAGATAACCGGTGAACGCCGTACGGGAATCCAGGAATATGCGCAGCATGATGGCAAGCATAGCACAGGGGAAAAGGAATATATTCCAGCCGGAATACTGGCAGAAAAGACCGATCGCCACCGTAAACAGGGTAATGGAACCAAGCAGGAAATAAAGGATGGAACGGCTGTCAATATCGTCCATCCTGTAAAGGCTGAGGTATACAAACAGAACCAGGAAACAGAGTACTACAAACAAGGAGCGCCCGCCCCAGGTAAGAAGCTGAAACCGCTTGGACTGGGATTTGTCATTGACTATATTCAGATAGGATTCTATGATACGGCTTTTCTGCTCATCAACTATCTCACCCTGGTCTATTATCTTCTGACCCTCTACCACCATACCCTTAAAATGGGATATTTGGTTCAGTTGCGCTGCCAGGTCTGTTTCAGAGCGTGTCTCGTCATAGATCACATTGGGCTGTATGAACTGTTCCAGATTATGGCGCAGCAGGGTATAGCGGTCATAAATGTATATATCCGCATCGGTAACATAACTGTATGCATCACGTACACTCCTGACACTGGATGTCTGTACAACAGTCGAAGTATTGCCCTCATAGATGCGGAACAGGTCCTTCCCGGAGAGTATCTCCTCATCCGAAGTAGAGATGATGCCGTCCTTGTAAACCTTTTCCAGACGACGGCGCAGGATGTTGTAGGATTCATTCCATACCAGTTTACTCAGGCTGTCGGAATAAAAACGGTCAAACTGCGCAAGGGCCGACTCACTTACTGAGGGATTACGGCTGAAATATGGAGCGAATGCTGCCCGGGTACTGTCCGCCTCGGCCTGCCATACATCATCACCCTTTTCGATCGAAAAACTGAAAGGTGCTATCAGCACTTTATAGGCCCACGGCTTACCCACTGTAAAAGAGTAACTCTCTTTTTGTCCGGCAGGCATGGAATATACCGTAAGCAATACTGAAATGACCGATAACAACAGCAGCAGATTCCTGTTGCTCCTTATAATATGTCTTTTATCATTCATTAAGATTATCCCATTGTGTTGGCTTGTAAAAATAAGTCTTTTTAGTGAGAAAATGATTACTTTTGCACCGCTAAAACTAAAGACATGACAGAGAATTCAGGCAGCCGCCGCGTCAGAGTACGTTTTGCCCCCAGTCCCACTGGTCCGTTGCACATCGGAGGCGTCAGGACGGCACTATATAACTACCTTTTTGCCCGCAAGCACGGAGGAGACCTTATATTCAGGATAGAGGATACGGACAGCAACCGTTTTGTTCCCGGTGCCGAGGAGTATATCCTTGAGGCTTTCCGCTGGCTTGGAATCAAGTTTGATGAGGGCGTATCCTTTGGCGGAAACTACGGTCCCTACCGTCAGTCAGAGCGAAGGGATATCTACAAGAAATATGTAGACCAGTTGCTTGAATCCGGAAAGGCATACATAGCATTTGACACTCCGGCAGAGTTGGAGGCCAAGCGTAATGAGATACCCAATTTCCAGTACGATGCCGCCACCCGCGGCCGGATGCGCAACTCACTCACACTGCCTGCCGATGAGGTAAAGGCACTGATTGATGCAGGCAACCAGTATGTGGTCCGTTTCCTGATTGAGCCTAATCAGGAGGTTGAGGTAGATGACCTTATCCGCGGCAGGGTTACCATAAACTCATCGGTTCTGGATGATAAGGTCCTGTACAAATCGGCCGACCAGTTGCCCACATATCACCTGGCCAACATCGTTGATGACCATCTGATGGAGGTGACTCATGTGATACGCGGCGAAGAGTGGCTTCCATCTGCCCCGCTACACGTCCTTCTGTACCGCGCATTCGGATGGGAGGATACAATGCCCAGGTTTGCGCACCTTCCCCTGCTGCTCAAGCCCGAGGGTAACGGCAAGCTGAGCAAACGTGACGGCGACCGTCTGGGATTCCCGGTATTCCCTCTGGAGTGGCATGACCCCAAGACCGGCGAGGTATCATCGGGCTACCGTGAAAAGGATTATCTGCCCGAGGCTGTGATCAATTTCCTGGCACTGCTGGGCTGGAACCCGGGCGATGACCGTGAGATAATGACAATGGATGAGATGATTGACCTTTTCAACCTTGAAAAGTGCAGCAAGGCAGGTGCCCGGTTCAACTATCAGAAACTGGTGTGGTTCAACCACGAATACATAATGCTCAAGAGTGACCATGATGTGGCTGAGCTGTTCAGGCCTGTCCTGGAGAGCCACGGCATCAATGCTCCCATAGAGCGCATAGAGACAGCCGTAGGTCTGGTCAAGAACCGTGTCAACTTTATAGGAGAGCTCTGGGACAACTGCAAGTTCCTGTTCCAGGCCCCCACTGAGTATGATGAAAAGTCATTAAAGAAATGGTGGAAGGATGATGCGCCCCGCACCACTGCAGAGCTCTGTGATTTCCTTGAGTCCCAGCCTGACTGGAACGGCGAAACGCTTGAGCCCAAGGTAATGGAGTGGATAGCGTCGAAAGGGTACGCCACCGGCAAGGTGATGAACGCCCTGCGAGTTACACTGGTTGGAGCAGCCATGGGTCCGCAGATATTCCTTATTACGGATTTCCTGGGGCGTGAAGAGACTTTGAACCGAGCCCGTAAGGCCATTGCAGAACTTGCCTGAACCCAGAATAAGGATATGATCATTTACTCCATCCTGATTTATCTCTACGCAGGTTGCATTTATCTGGCAGCCTTGTTCAACCGCAAGGCCCGTCTGCTCATCAGAGGGCATAAAAGGATATTTGACACCATAAGGGAGCAGGTTGATCCCAGTTTCAGTTACCTGTGGTTCCATGCATCGTCGCTGGGTGAGTTTGAGCAGGGGCGTCCGCTTATAGAACGCATTCACAACAAGCACCCGGAGTGCCGTATTCTGCTTACGTTCTTCTCACCCTCCGGATATGAGGTAAGAAAAGACTACAAAGGTGCCGATATAGTATGCTACATACCGTTTGACACCCCAATTAACGTAAAGAGATTCCTGGATTCAATAAAGATAGAGAAAGCATTCTTTATCAAATATGAGTTCTGGCCCAATTTCCTCAGGGGGTTACACAAACGCGGAATAGAGATATTCAGCGTATCATCCATATTCCGTGACAACCAGCTGTTTTTCAAGTGGTACGGAAAGGGATATGCCAAGGCCCTGACATATTTCAAGCATCTTTTTGTACAGGACCGTCACTCCAAGGACCTGCTCAAGAGTATAGGCATAACCGATGTCTCCATAGTAGGCGATACACGCGCCGACCGCGTGCTTGAGGTAGCTGCCGCATCCAAGCAGTTCCCCGTAATAGAGAAGTTTGTGAACGGTGACCCCACATTCATTGCCGGCAGTTCCTGGCCGGCCGATGAGGAGCTGTTCATACCCTATTTCATGACCAAGCCTGACTGGAAGCTGATAATTGCCCCGCATGAGATACATGAGGAGCATCTGGCACAGATAGAAACACTCCTTAAGGGCCGTGACTACATTCGCCTTTCGGAGGCCACGCTTGACAACATCAAAGGGTACGACACCCTGATAATAGACTGTTTCGGAATGCTGTCATCCATCTACCGCTACGGGCATATAGCATATATAGGCGGCGGATTCGGAGTAGGAATCCATAACGTGCTTGAAGCCGCCGTGTTCGATATCCCCGTACTATTCGGCCCCAACAACCAGCGTTTCCGCGAGGCTCAGGACCTGAAACGTGTCAAGGGCGGTTTTGAAATAACCGATGCCTACAGCCTCAGGATCCTGATAGACAAGTTCATCAGCGATCCCGGATTCCTTAAGAAAGCCGGCCGCAACGCAGGTGACTACGTACGCAGCAGCAGCGGCACATCGGACCGCATCCTCGGTGAGATAGGCTTGGACTGACAAATAGCAGTAACGGGGCTGTACCCCAAGCATCATCTGGAAGGTATGATGAACCTCAGATACAATAACAAACTGAAACATGCCATTGCCGTTATTGCATGGGCATTTTTCATCATTGCCTGCAGCAGTAGGCCAACCGGCGGAAAGATATCAGACTGCCGCACAATAAAGATGCTCATGGACAGCGCCGAGTGGTTAATGAATGATTCTCCCAAGCATGCCCGGCTCCTGATTGACAGCATAGATTCAAAATCCATTGACCGCCGTTCACTCAACGCACGTTATGCACTCCTTAAGACAGAGGCCGATTACAAGAACTACATTAATGAGACCAATGACTCTCTCATAATGATAGCCGTGCGCTACTATTCCGGAAAAAGAGATGTATTGAGTCGTTTCCAATCATACTACTATCTGGGATGCATCTATTATAATGCCAATAATTATCCGGAATCAACTATAGCATTGTCAGAGGCAGAAAGATTGGCTGATTATGTAGGTGATGACTACAAACTTGGCCTCTTATATTCACAATTGGGCGATTTGTTCCTTAAATCATTTGACTACAACCGTGCCGAACAATATTTCAGAAAAGCAACAGATTGCTATGCCAGATCCGGTAAAGAGAAACATCATATTTACGGACAGTATGATATAGCTGCCTGTTTAATGGATTTACATTTATTCAATAGTGCAGATTCAATCTTTTTATCAGTTCAGAGATGGGCTATAGACAATAAAGACAGCCAACTTTATGCCAACACCTTACTCAGCAGGTTATCATGCTATCTATACACAAACGATACAGATAGTGCCAAAAACATCATCCAGCGTTATCAATCCGCTTTTGAGGAAAAAGAGAGTTCTTTCAGATTACTTGAATCAACAGCACACTACTACATCATAATAAAGGATATTCCTAATGCATCATCATATCTAAAGAAAGCATGGGCACAAACCAATTCCAGATCTGATTCAATCACCATGTATTATCTGAATACCAAGTTTGCAAATGTCCTGAACCATACCGAAGAGGCTTTAGACTTCCAGAAGCAATATATCTCTTTACAGAATGAAGAACTGAAGACAGCACTACGCCAACCAATTCTAGGAGTACAGAAAGACCATTTCAAGACATTGACTGAACTTGAGATACTAAAGAATAAACATGGCAGGGTTATTATGACCCTCGGAGCCATTATCTTTTTATTGATTATGTCCATTGCTTATTTTTTCTATTTATTCCAGAAAAAAAGAATGGAGGAACAGATTTTGGACTCACTATCTGTTGTCAAGGAACTAACTATAGTAAACCATACCAATACACGCAAGATTGAATCTCTCAAGTCAGAACTGCTGAACCAGATACATGAACGCCACGATGTCTCAAACCGTCTCTATTCAATGTATTTTGATTCTAAAAGTCACGAAAAAATCGCAAAGCAACAGTTGGCTACAATTATCAACAACTTAAGGAAAGAATATACCACAAAAAAATATACTGACAGTTTAGATAAAATACTCAATGAGTTGTATTGCGGTATTATGAAACAATTATCTTTGCCAGAGATTCAATTAACGGATAAAGAACAGCATCTTATAAGATTATCACTCGCAGGGTTTTCCTTAAAATCAGTTAGTGTGATATTAAATGAGTCTGCCCAGAACCTTTATCAGATTAAATCCCGTCTGATGAAGAAAATACAATCTGCCTCACCTGATTTATGGAATGATTTAAATAACGTGCTGTAATTCACTGTGATAAAGGCAGTACAGGCAGGTGTTTTTACACTTATTTATTAATCCGCTGACAATCAGTAGGTTGGCTCGCCTTATACAATTTCACAATTCTTATAAAATCATATGTCAGAAAAATAGCCCAAACCAATGTCTCTATTTAATTGTCTTACAATGATTTAAGTCTATGCCCTGTCAGATTAATAATGGCCCTGATTTTTGGGATCCTATTATTGACAAACTATTTTTGTTGTATAACATAATACAAAAATGAGTATGGAACAGACATTAAAAAAGACATTGGTTATCTTATTAACCGCATTACCACTTTATTTCACTCCAGTATGGGCTACTAATGATGGGGACCAGTAGAACCGATGCACGCGGAGTTGTTTTTGTCACAAAATATGACTACCTTGGCCGCGTGACACAGCGTAAGGCAGGCAGTGAGACCGTCAACTACACCTAC
>CADCLI010000022.1 GCA_902802285.1 uncultured Bacteroidales bacterium | reverse complement strand
ATGATTCCGCATTTTACCCCACAATAGTTGTGCTCGGTGGCCTGACCTATCTTGGCAAGTTCAAACTTATCCACACGTCCGTCGGCAAACATCGTGTTGAGTGCAAATGCGAACACGCTCTCCAGCGCTGCCGATGATGACATTCCTGCGCCAAGCGGGACGTCGCCGGTTATTGCAGCATTGAAGCCGCCTACGTTGACACCCCGTTTTTCAAGCTCCTTGCATACACCGAAAACATAACAGGCCCAATGCTCCTGCGGTTTTGAGGTGTCATCGAGCGAGAACTCAACGTACGGATGCTCTTTCTGGTCCAACGCCAGGATGCAAACCTTGCGGGAACCGTTACGGTATATCTCTATGGCCACGCCCTTGTCTACGGCTCCCGGAAATACGAAACCGCCGTTATAGTCGGTGTGTTCGCCTATCAGGTTTATGCGGCCTGGCGAAAAATATAGGTCACCGCTGGTACTGAACTGCTGGCGGAACCTGTTCCTTAAATTGGTTGTATCCATACAGGTGGGTTATTCCACTCCGAAACGATAGATTGTTGTCTGTGTATAGACCTCTCCCGGATTCAGCACCGTTGTCGGGAAATACGGATGGTTGGGACTGTCCGGGAAGTGCTCTGCCTCAAAGCAGATAGCGCAGCGCTTGGGAAGAGTTGAACCGTGGGCACATGTGCTTCCGCTGCAATAGTTGCCGGTATAGCACTGTACGCCAGGCTCTGTGGTGTAGCACTCAAGAGTGCGTCCGCTTGCCGGGTCAACGCATTTTACTGCAAAACTCAACTCTCCCGGCTCACGCTTGTTCAGGACCCAGCAGTGGTCATAGCCGTTGCCGTTCTTTGTCTGGATGCCCTGCTCAATGCGCTCACCCACCTTATGCGGGGTGCGGAAATCAAACGGAGTACCCTCTACCTTGTCAATGTTGCCGAGAGGTATAGCGGTGTTGTCAATCGGGATATAATGGTCTGCGTTGATGGTCAGGTCATAGTCAAGGATGTTGAGAGGATCCTTTTTCATTCCGTTGAGTGTGAAATAGGCGTGCTGGGTGAGACAAACCACGGTCTTCTTGTCAGTTGTGGCCTCATATTCTATAGCCAGCTCGTTGTCGTCGGTGAGACGGTATGTCACGTTAACGTCCAGATTTCCGGGAAAACCTTCCTCGCCGTCCTTGCAGAGATAGTGCAGCCTGAGAGTCTGACAGTCTGTCTGCTCGGCATCGAAAACACGCTTATGAAAACCTGTGGGGCCTCCGTGCAGACTGTTGGGGTCATTGTTTATGGCAAGAGTGTATTGCTTTCCGTCTAGAGTGAACCTGCCGTTTGCTATGCGGTTGCCGTAGCGTCCGATGAGAACACTCAGGAAAGTCTCCTGGCTGTCCATTACGTGCTGGATGCTGTCATGTCCCCAGACCACGCTTTCCATCTTGCCGTTACGGTCCGGCATCATTATTGCGCAAAGCGCACCTGCAAAATTTGTAACGGCTATTTCACTTCCTTTCTTGTTCCGAAGTATGTACAGATCAGTTTTCTTACCCTGAACTGTGGCCTGGAAATCCTCCCTCCTGAGACCGGCCAGATTGTCTTTAACAAAGAAATCGCTCATATAGTATAATTAGCTTAATTGGTTATTTAAATAATTCAACGCAAATTAAGCCAATTTCAGATACTGATGCAAGCGATTAGATAAAAAAATCAACCTTGAATAAAGAATTCCGGCATGGTCAGCAGGTCAGCAACCACAAAAGTGCTTCCTCCTACAAAAATCAGGTCTTCCGCAGCAGCTTCGCGTTGGGCGGTAGTGACTGCCTGTGCGACGGTCCGGTATACTTTTCCTGTAAGTCCGGCCCGGCTTGCCATCTCTTGCAGGGTGCCGGCGTCGAGTGCCCTCTGTACCGATGCCTGGGTAAAATAATATCTGGCATTCTTGGGCATGAGAGCCAGGACATCTGCAATATCCTTGTCATTAACCATGCCCATTACAATCCTCAACTGTCCGAATCCCGGTTTTGACGATATCTCCTCCAGATGTCTGGCAATGTATTTCAGTCCATGGCTGTTGTGTCCCGTATCACATATGATATCCGGTTTCCGGCCTACTCTCTGCCATCGTCCGCGGAGTCCGGTCATACGGCAGACGTCCTTGAAACCTTTCCTGATTGCTGCTTCGGGTATGTTGAACCTGCGGCGTTTGAGCTGGTCTATGGCTGTCAGAATGGTATTGGCGTTCTTTTCCTGACACAATCCCGCCAGTCCGCTCTCAAGTGAAGGCAGGGCGTCAGTCTCGTAGACGACCTTTGACGGATTTATGTATTTTTGCGAAATAATCTTACAATTGTCCTGTGCGAAGACGATTTTTGAACCCATCTCCTCGGCTTTTCGTTCAAACACGGGACGTGTCTCTTCCGTGTACTCGCCAATGACCACGGGAACGTTCTTCTTGATGATTCCGGCCTTTTCGAAGGCTATGCCTGCCAGTGTGTTTCCCAGAAACTTTGTGTGGTCAAATCCGATGTTGGTGATGACCGAAAGGACCGGCTTTATGATGTTGGTGCAGTCCAGGCGTCCTCCCAGACCGGTCTCTATGACGGCGACATCAACCTCCTGAATGGCGAACCAGCTGAATGCCATCGCTGTCGTCACTTCAAAGAATGACGGATGCAGCGGCTCCAGGAATTCACGGTTCTTCTCTATGAAACTGACTACAAATTCCGGGCTGACCGGTTTGCCGTTTACTCTTATCCGCTCGCGGAAATCAGTCAGATGGGGCGATGTATACAGTCCGGTCTTAAGACCTGAAGCCTGCAGTATAGCCGGGCTATATGTATGGTCTTGAACAGTCTGTGGGGACAACCCAGGTGGCGGTCTATCGTCACAGTGTTGTAAAGGCCTTCCTTATATGCCTCCTGGCCTACGTTCTGGAAAAGGGGTGTCTGTGTGTAGAGATACTCTACAGCTTCCTGATAAGTCATCAGTTCAAATCAATCAAAATAACTGCGGAATTTCCGGAAAAGTTTCTCCTTGATGGACGGGGTGGGCTGGAAATGGTCTGATGTCTGGAACTTCTCCATGGCCGCTTTCTCGTCCCGGGACAGTGACTCAGGTATATATACGCTAACATTCACAATCATGTCGCCGCGACGGCTGCTGTTGACTTCGGGTAGTCCCTTGCCGCGCAGACGCAACATCTTGCCGGGCTGTGTGCCAGGCTCAATCTTAAGCTTGACGGCTCCGTCCAGGGTGGGTATCTCTACAGCTCCTCCTAAAGATGCCTGCGGTACGGTGAGCAACAGGTTGTAGACCAGGTCGTTCTCGTCGCGCACCAGGTCTTTGTGAGGAAGTTCCTCTATCAAGACCAGCAGATTGCCGTTATAGCCGTTGTGCTTGCCGGCATTGCCTTTCCCTTCGACTGAGAGTTGCATACCATCGGCCACACCGGCAGGTATATTTATCTCAACAATCTCCTCGCCATAGACAACACCGTCACCGCTGCAGTGCGGGCAACGGTCCTTGATGATCTTGCCTTCACCTCCGCAACGCGGGCATACCGTCTGGGTCTGTACCATTCCGAAGAAACTCTGCTGAGTGCGCATCACCACGCCTGAGCCATGACAGTCGGGACATGTCTCCGCAGCCGACCCGTCCTTGGATCCGGTACCCTTGCAGTGCTGGCAGGGAACCAGTTTCTTCAGTTTGAACTTCTTGGTGACGCCTGTGTTGATCTCCTCAAGGGTGAGCGAAACCTTTACCCTGAGGTCGGATCCGCGAGATTTCCTTTCGCTGCGTCCGCGTGTGCGGCTGCCTCCGAACCCGCTGAAACTTCCGAATCCGCCGCCTCCGAATATATCGCCGAACATGGAGAAGATGTCGTCCATGGACATTCCGCCGCTGTATCCTCCGGAGCCTCCGAATCCGGATGCGCCGTTAAGGCCGTCAAATCCGAACTGGTCATATTTGGCCCTCTTGTCGGGGTCACTCAAGACGCTGTAAGCCTCGGCAGCCTCCTTGAACTTCTCTTCGGCCTCCTTGTCGCCCGGATTCTTGTCCGGGTGGTACTGAATGGCTTTCTTACGGTAGGCCTTCTTTATCTCATCGGCAGTTGCGGTCTTTGGGACCTCAAGTACCTCATAGTAGTCTCTTTTTGCCATAATTTTATTCTCCTACGGCCACTTTCGCATGGCGCAGAACTTTATCATTCA
Organism: uncultured Bacteroidales bacterium; assembly: GCA_902802285.1. Lineage (GTDB taxonomy): Bacteria > Bacteroidota > Bacteroidia > Bacteroidales > Bacteroidaceae > Colenecus. The sequence goes on along the minus strand of CADCLI010000022.1, from coordinate 14,982 downwards.
GTTTGTATCCGTCAATAGCGCAGTCCAGGACCTTGCCCTTCATCTCCTCGCTGGGGGCGGGGATCATGGCGATGGCCTCATGGAAATCGGTGTCAAAAGGTTCGTTCTTGGGCGATATCTTCTGTAGACCTTTCTGTTCCAGGATATGCATGAGTTTGTTGTATATCAGTTCAACACCCTCCTTCAATGCACCGTAGTCCTCGGATTTTGCAGAGTTGGCGATAGCCCTCTCCAGGTCATCTATCACGGGGAGAATGTCAATCACTACACCTGCGCTCCCGTTCAGGATAATCTCTGCCTTCTCCTTCATGGTGCGTTTGCGGTAATTGTCAAACTCTGCCATCTGACGGAGCAGACGGTCCTTGAGGTCGGCTACATCGGCTTCACTTTTGGCTAGTTTTGCTTCAACTGTATCCTCCTCGTGATTCTCTTCCTGATTCTCTTCCTGAGACGTCTCCTGCTCCGGGGCTTGTGACGTTTCATTCAGAACCTCTTTTTCTTCTTCCTTTTCGGATTGGAAATTTTCTGACATTTTATGTTTGTTTCGTTTACTCATTCCAATTTAATTTACATTGACATCCGATATGCAACAAAGATTGTGCCACGGCGCATGGCGGTGACACAGTGGCACATTAAAAAATCATAAACTCATTTCATGGAATCGGCACCGAAACAGAAAGGAAGTATAGAGCCGGTTCCTCCCTCTATAAGCATAGTGCCTTCGGTTCCGTAAAACAAAAACCGGATTGGGCGTCCTCCGCGTTGTTCCGTCTCGGCTAGCACCTGACGGCAGGCACCGCAAGGTGTGATGGGCTGAGCGGTAAAGCCATTGTCATTGCGTGCCGCTATGGCCAATGCTGTGACTGCCTTTCCGGGGTGGGCGTGGCCCGCTGCGAACAGGGCTGTCCTTTCGGCGCAGAGCCCTGACGGGTATGCGGCATTCTCCTGATTGCTTCCGGTAATCACAGTCCTGTCATCAAGCAGAACCGCTGCACCAACCTTGAATCCCGAATACGGTGACCAACTTCCCGAGGTTGCCTCCATTGCGGCGTTAACCAGCATCAGGTCATCGCCTTCAAGCTCATCCTTACCCAGGATTTCCCATTCTATTGACCGGCTTAGTCTTTTCATAATCCACATTCAATTATCCGACCGCTAAGTTACTCATTTTTCAGCATATTTCACTAACTTCGCGTAACCCACCGCATGATGATGAAAATACTTCCTTCCGTAGCCATTTCACTGGGGTTGCTGCTGGTCTCCTGCTCCGTCCCCAAACAGACTGTTGTCACCAGCTCCCAGACCTCAAAGGATGCATATTCTGATTATATCTCCCGATATGCCGGCATGGCAGTAGAACAGATGAAACAGTACGGAATACCTGCCAGCATAACCCTTGCCCAGGGGCTCCTGGAATCTGACGCGGGCAGGAGCTCCCTTGCCACAAAGTGCAACAACCATTTCGGTATCAAGTGTCACAGTGACTGGACCGGCCGCAAGATTTATCACGATGACGATGCCCGCCAGGAGTGTTTCCGCTGTTATTCCAATGCTGACGAATCGTTCCGTGACCACTCCCTCTTTCTTGTGAACGGTTCGCGCTACAAGTCATTGTTCAAACTCGGCCCCACAGACTATAAGGGGTGGGCCAGAGGACTGAAGGCGGCAGGTTATGCTACCAGTCCGACTTATGCCGACAAACTTATAGAACTTATAGAGCGTTACGGGTTGGACAGTTATGACAGCGGCAGCGGAGTCCGTCTTAAACCCGGACAGCTTCCTCACCAGCCTCTTCTTGTAAACGGACAGCGTTGCGTCCGTCTCCGTGAAGGTGAGACCCTTAAGGATATAGCCCGCGAGTACGGGATGCAGTTAAGCCTGCTGCGCCGTTTCAATGAGGTGGACCGTAAGTTTGTGCCGCCTTCAGGAACAAACGTCTATCTGGAAAGAAAAAAGACCCGTGCTGACCGTGAGCACAGGACCTATGTCGTCAGGAAGGGTGACAGCCTCTGGTCAATCTCCCAGCAGTTCGGGGTCAGGATGAAGCCTTTGGCCAATCGCAATAAGCTGTCCGATGAAAACCCTCTGACCGTTGGGATGACACTTCTCCTAAGGTGACTATTCCATGTTCTGGGTAGCTTTCGCTATCGCCTTCTCCAGGTCGGCACGGCTCATGGTGCCGTCCAGGCAGATAAAAGTGAATGCGTCATACTCAGATGCTGTCATTATGAACTGGGTTACCGTCTTTTCGTTTCCGGAAGTATAGATCCTGACCACTTCACCCTTATCCTTTATCTCCATCAGCAAATCAAAATCATACTTGCTGATGAATTTGTTGACGTCCGATTTTATCTCCTTGCAAAGATCCGGGTCCTCGCAGTCCAGCAGGTACATTGAGTTCAGGTTCTTGATTATCGAGCCCAGATTCATTGAGTTCCCGTCACTCAACTGCATGTTCGGAACCTTGCCCATCAGTTTGAACATGGATGATGAGATATACACTGCACTTACCTCCTCATTGTCGGAGTACTTGTTGTAAATTCCTTTGCCGTCCTGAGCCCAGGTCCCGGCAGTGAGCAGTAACATTGCTGCCACAAATGCTGCTATTCTTTTCATTTTAGTGCGTTTATCGTTTTGTCAATTACCGGTTCCACTGCTTCTGCAATATCCAGTCCGGTGTTCATTTTCTCTGATATGAATCCGAATACCTGCTCCATCTGCACGTATGCCATCGCAGGGTCGTTGAACGTATCCTTGGGGGTGGTAATGGAATCCTTGAAAGAAAGGCGTATTCCAATGGTTATTATTGCTACAGCGGCTGCAGGGTAGGATATGATCCTGAGTGCTTTCCTGTACCTTCTGTGGCTGTCCGATGCGGAATAATCCAGTCCTTTTTCTTCGTTGGATGACATCTCCAGGGCACGTGCGGTTACGGTTATGTCGTGCCTGAGTCTGGCCGGAACCTTGATGCTCTCATCGGACGCTATCTGTTCCAGGTCTTTGATGCTCAGTTTTTCAATATCTTCCAATCTCTTCATATCTGGTTTCTTAATGACTTGCGGGCGTTGCTCAGGAGCACCCTCAAAGTCAGGTTCGACATTCCTGTTCTCTTTTCAATCTCGTCATATGACATCTCCTCAAGCACATACATCTTCATCACGTCACGTTGACGGGCGGGAAGCCGTTCTATTGCGGCCAGAACCCTTTCCAGTTTTTCACGGGCGTCATAGTCCTCATCCGTAAGTCTTGATTCGGATATGTCGGGTCCGGGTTCAATGCTCTGCACCTTCTGTTCCCTGCGGAGCTTGTCAATGCAGAGGTTCTTCATCAGTGTGGTGCAGTATGCCTTCAGGTTCAGGACCGTGTCCAGTTGCTCACGGCTGTTCCATAGTTTGATGAACAGGTCCTGCACTGCATCCTCAGCGTCCGGCTCAGATTCAAGAATATAGTATGCCACCCTGTAGAGACCGTCGCTCAAAGATTTGAAAGCTTCTGTAAGGACTTCTGGTGTCATCTGTATTCCTGACTGTTTCCGCCAATAAGACGCAATAACCCGTAAAGTGTTAATCGTTGCGGTAAAAAAAATATGAAAAAGTGTTGTCCGGAGGATTTCCTCCGGATTGGTGAATCAGAGAATCTCGTGTTCTTCCTTCATGTCAATCTCGTTCCCCTTCATGTCCAGGAACCTGTATGACAGGAACGGTAAGTTCTGGTCCGGCAGCAGGTTCAGTCCGAAACCATGGCGGAACTGCCATTTCAGTTTCAGTGAGAACAGGCCTTTTGTCAGATATGCATAGACATAGGGATGAACGAACAGCGTGAAATTGGTCATCTTCATCTGTTTCCTCAGGCAGTCAATCTTGCTTTCCAACTGATCGGTGAACAGGATGGAAGGCCTTATGGTTCCGGTACCGAAACATGTTGGGCATGTCTCGTCCACGGGTACGTCCATGACGGGGCGCACCCTCTGGCGTGTTATCTGCATCAGACCGAATTTGCTCAGAGGCAGGATGTTGTGCTTGGCGCGGTCGCGTTCCATATTCTGGCACATCCTTTCGTAAAGTTTCTGCCTGTCTTCGGCTAATGCCATGTCAATGAAATCCACCACGATGATACCGCCCATATCACGCAGTCTCAACTGGCGGGCCAGTTCGTCGGCAGCCCCCAGGTTGACCTCCAGCGCGTTCTCTTCCTGGGTTCCGGCCTTTACGCGGTGTCCACTGTTCACATCCACTACGTGGAGGGCTTCGGTGTGCTCAATGATAAGGTAAGCTCCGCTTTTGTACGATACGATACGGCCGAATGATGACTTGATCTGCTTGGTTATGGCAAAATTGTCGAATATGGGCAACTCACCTTTGTATAGCTTTACTATCTTGGTCTTTTCGGGGTCTATCAGGGAGACGTAGTCGCGTATCTCCTGATATGTCTTCTCGTCATTGACATGTATCGATTCATATGACGAGTTCAGCATGTCGCGCAGTATTGCTATGGTGCGGCTTGTCTCCTCAAAGATGAGGGCCGGAGCTTTCTCCGCTTTCTGCGCTCTTGTCAGGCAGTCTTCCCAACGCTGGTATAATATCGAGAGCTCGTTGTCCAGTTCGGCCACGCGTTTGCCTTCGGCCACGGTGCGGACTATTACGCCGCAGTTCTTGGGCTTGATGCTGTGGATCAGCTGCTTGAGTCTTGCACGCTCCTCGTTGGACTTGATCTTTGATGATACCGATACCTTGTCACTGAAAGGGATCAGTACAAGGAAACGTCCTGCAAATGATATCTCTCCGGTCAGTCTCGGACCTTTGGTTGATATGGGCTCCTTGGTTACCTGGACTACAATCTCGTCACCCTGCTCAAGGGCAGTGCTGATGTTGCCTGATTTCTCGTCAAACTGCACAGGCTGCGCTTTGCTGAAAGGGGCAAGTTTCTTTCGGTTTGCGCGAACCTGTTTGATGTATTTCTTCAGCGATGCGAACTGCGGCCCCAGGTCCTGGTAGTGCAGAAAAGCCTCCTTGTCCGAACCGACGTCGACAAAACATGCGTTGAGTCCGGGCATGAGTTTCTTGACGCGGCCCAGATACAGGTTCCCGACAGCAAAAGTAACCTCCTGGGCATCTTTCTGGTATTCAACCAGATTGTGGTCTTCGGTGATGGCTATCTGTATGCTGTCCGGCTGGACGTTTATAGTCAGTTCGCTTGTCATCGGGTAGAGTTGATAGTGTGTTTGATAAAGCAAAGAACAAACCTGACGAAAAGATACTCACGGCAAGTTTGTTCTTTGAAAGTTTTGTCAGAGGAAGAGCCTTATTTGCTCTTATGTCTGTTCTTTCTCAGTCTTTTTTTACGCTTGTGCGTAGACATCTTATGTCTCTTTTTCTTTTTACCGCTTGGCATAATCGTGATTATTTTATGTTAACTATTACTTTCTGACAGCCTGAGCGAAAGTCTTTGCCGGCTTGAAGGCGGGAATCTTATGCTCGGGAACAGTGATTGTTGTGTTCTTAAGGATGTCGCGGGCTGCCTTTGCTGCTCTTTTCTTGGTGATGAAACTGCCGAAACCTCTCAGATAAACGTTCTCATCGTTTTCAAGTGATTCCTTAACAACCTCCATGAAACCTTCAACACATGCCAGAACGTCGGTCTTGTCAATACCTGTCTTTTTGGCAATCTCGCTAACAACTTCTGCTTTAGTCATATTCTCAATTGTTTAAGTCTTAAATGTCGCTTTTTGATTTCGAGTTGCAAATGTAGTTCTTTTTTGGTGATATGTAAAACATTTCCTTTGTTTTTGTTCTAAAAAATGTGTAATTGCCCGGTGTCGTGCCCGATAGCAACCTGCAGACAAAAAAATACCGTGTTTATCTTGGAAACGTCTCTGCCAGTAATTATATTTGCTGCTGAAATTTTTAATACCTATTTAATTATGTCAGTCAACAAAGTTATTTTACTTGGAAATGTGGGTAAGGATCCGGATGTGAGATATCTGGACAACCATGTTTGTGTAGCTAACCTTACCCTGGCCACGACAGAACGTGGCTATACGGCTCAGAACGGTACCCAGGTGCCGGACCGCACAGAGTGGCATAACCTCGTCTTCTGGAGGGGGTTGGCCGAGACCGTTGAGAAATACGTTCATAAGGGTGACAAACTCTATGTCGAGGGCAACATCCGCAGTCGCAGCTATGATGATCAGAACGGCATGAAACGTTACGTTACTGAAATCTATGTGGACTCAATGGAGATGCTTTCATCAAGACAGAACAGACCGGAACAGCCGCAGGCTCCCGTCTCAGCTCCTGCCCAACCGGAATCCGGAAGGTCCGATATTCCGTTCTGAACTTAAAGACGCCGCGTTATAGAAACCGCTCTTTTGATAATCGCATCCGCTCCGGCTCAGTGGGCCGTCGGTTGGAATGCTCCTACAGTGGGGTCAGTCATCGCTATGGTGACGGCCCTGCTTCTTTTGGTCCTTTCCGGGTTTGTTTCGGCGTCGGAGACGTCGTTCTTTTCACTCTCTCCCGATGAAGTAAAGCGTATATCGGATTCAGACTCCCCGAGAGAGCGGCGCACGGCTTCGCTGCTTTCTGATTCCGAGCGGCTTCTGGCCACTATCCTGACGGCAAACAATCTTGTCAATGTGGCCATAATACTTCTGCTGGACCTGGCTTTTTCCCAGATGTTCGTATTCGGCGCTGAATGGGTGGAGTTCCTGGTGATGACGGTGATTCTTACTTTTGTGCTGCTTCTTTTCGGCGAGATAATCCCCAAACTCTATTCTGCCCACAATTCACTCTCGTTCAGTCTCAGGGCTACGCCGCTGCTCTCTGTGTTGACAGTCCTGCTTCGTCCCGTATCGTCTCTTCTGATGCGCTCCAAGGTCCTTTCGGATCATGTCCAATCCAAGAAAAATTTTAACATATCGGTGGATCAGCTTGAGCAGGCTCTCGAGCTTACTGATTCGGAGGATATCCAGAATGAGCAGCAACTTCTTGAGGGTGTTATCAGGTTCGGTGATGAAACGGTCGTGGATATCATGACATCCCGTATCGATATGATTATGCTTGATATCCGGGCGGGTTACGGCGATGTGATGAAATGTATAAAGGAGAACTTCTATTCACGTGTTCCGGTATATTCCGGGACCTCAGATAATATTAAGGGAATTCTTTACATTAAGGACCTTCTTCCGTATTTGGAGAAGGGCAACGGTTTCCGCTGGCAATCACTAATCCGTCCGGCTTTTTTCGTCCCCGAAACGCGCAAGATTGACGATCTCCTTCATGACTTCCAGACCGGCCGTATCCATATGGCCATAGTCGTCGATGAGTTCGGTGGTACTTCGGGACTGGTAACCCTTGAAGATGTCATAGAGGAGATTCTCGGCGAAATAAACGATGAGTTTGATGACGATTCGGTAAGTTACCGCAAGACCGGTCCAGATACGTACGTGTTTGAAGGCAAGACCCTGCTGTCGGATTTCTTCCGGATCGTAGGGCTTGACGAGGATGACTATTCCGCATTCGTGGGCGAGGCCGACACCCTTGCCGGTTTCCTTCTGGAGCTCAAGGGCGATTTCCCCAAGAAAGATGAGGAACTGGTATGCAAAGACCTTGTTTTTAAGGTTATGGAGAAGAAGGAACGCCGTCTTTCGGGAATCCGCGTGACTGTACGCGGCAAAGATTCGGGCGAACCTTCCGAAGACTGACACTCTGCAGGCAGTAAAAAAAGTCCCGGTACATACGCGCGTGTGTACATTTAATTAGTATCTTTGCCTTTAATTATCTGTTTTGCCTTAAACAACAAAACCTATACATTCTATGAAAATTAACAGGAGAGCACTGGTGTTGGGCGGCATAATAGCTGCACTATGCCTCGGTTCATGTATCCAAAGGACTGATGAGCTTGACCTCAACAAAGAGATCAGTCTGGATATGCAGATTGGCCCGGGAGGTTTGACCATTCCTCTGGGTAGCCTTGATACCTTATATCTGGATTCGCTCATCAAACTGGATAGTGATGATTCCATGCTTGATACGCTAGACAACGGATTGTATGGCATCAGTATGGACGGCGACATCGATAAGGTTAGTGTCGATATCAGTGATGTCACTATCAATATTCCCAAGCCTGACATTGATGAGATAACAGCCAGTTTTGACCAGACTGATGTGGATGACATCACGATCGCGGAGAAGTCCCAAAGTACTACCATACAGATATCATCGGTAGACCTCTCTTCCATCAATGACCAGCTTCCTACACCCGTCAGCAGTTTCCGTACAGAGCCGATAGCTGTTCCGGTGGTTTCCGGAATCAAGATAAGGAATCCTCTGACAAACCAGGATTTCATTGAACTGGTAGTCCCGGACCAGAGTGTGGATATCAAGTTCAACTACACGCTCCCTGAAGATGTGGAGAGCGTCAACCGGATTATCTTCGGTCAGGAAAATTCGGACAAAGGGCAGATAATCAATCTTAACGTTGACTTGAGCGGCGTGTTTGCCATATCAGATTCTCCTGATCTGGTCCTTCAGACACTTGAGATTTCATTCCCGGATAATTTTTATCTTTCCAAGAACAATACCCTGGACAATTATCTCAAGGACGGAGTCATAAGTATAGACGGATCCAAGTTCAGCATTACCAATGCCAAGGTCAGGAATGAAGCCTTTACTACAGACTATATAATGCCTGTATCGTTCGTGGTGGATTCTGCGGACTTTAAGGATTATATCGTAGAGGAAGAAGGCAAACTGAAAATAAAGTATGAGGAGAGTATCGGATACAAACTTGCACTCCGCATATCCGGAACATCTACTGCAAACGGTACAAAACAGCTTTACGTTGATGTCTCCATGAATGACAAGCTCCTAATGAAGGATTTCTCGGTTGATACCAAGTCCAAGGAACTGAGTCTTCCTTCCGGTCAGGTGGCGTCAACATATGAGGTTACGGGTCTTGACAACCTTTCCAAGGTCAATTATATAGATTTCAAGGAGACTCAGAGTATCCTGAACCTTTCTCTCTCGGATTTTGACATCGATCCTTTCGCATTTGATGAAAGCAGCGCCATCCGGATCCAGTTCCCGCTCGGCTTTGAGTTTGTCAGGAACACTGACGGCAAGGTTTATGTCGGAGATGACGTCGTGGGCGTTTGGGTAGAGAACAGCAATATGCTTGATATACTGCCGGGACAGGCCAAAGGCAAGACAATACAACTCCATGTAGGAAGGCTTACCATTCTCCAGAGTGTTGATGAGGTCAAGAAATCCATTGAACTCAACAACGATGTCAGCTATAGCGGTAACATAAGGATAGCAGCCAGAAAGAATCTGGACAAGACTGCCCTTGATGCCCTTACCGACAAGCAGATCAACTTCAGTGTCTGGGGCTCGTTGCTGGTCAACAACGCCAATGTAGAGACAGCCAGGATTGAGACGGAATTTGAAGAGACCACCGCTATCTCAATTGATGAGGAGATAGACGAAGCCCTTGTACAGCTCAACAGCATCAACCTCAAACAGCCGGCCGGTGCATCCCTGCAGCTCAAGTTCAAAGGTATACCGGAGACGGTATCCAAGATGACCATGTCCAATCTCACTCTGGTATTCCCCGATTTCCTTCTCATAAGCTATGTCGGAAATGACCATCGTATCAGTGTGAATGGAGATACTCTTCTCATCAACGGTGACCTGTACAAGGAGGAGTTGACAGACAACGGTGACGGATTCCAACTGAGCGGACTGCAGATTGCAGGCATGGAGTTCAAGGATCCCCTGGTTGTGGTGGACAGCCGCATCAAGCTTGAGGACAGTGTCGTGATATCCGGATCCGTAATCGTGGGTAACCAGCTCATCAACAGTGAGGACATGAAGGACATCAGGGTTACTCCTGTAGTGGATTTTGATCCCATCCAAGTCAAGTCGGTCATCGGTAAGGTCAATCCCAAGATTGATGATGTGCATGAGGAGGTGGATATAGACCTGGGCGATGATATGGATTTCTTCCGGAATGAAGACAACCGCCTTATGTTGAGTGATCCTCAGATAACCATCAGCATCAACAGTACGGTTACTGTTCCTATCAACCTGGACCTCTCGCTGTCATCAAAAGACTCCAAGGGTAACTTCATTGCTCAGGGTATAAAACCGGACAATGGCACCATAAGGCTTGAAAAATGTGACATTGAGGCCGAAAGCCGCAATACTACCATAATCATTTACAAGAATGACCGGGTCGTTCCCCAGTCCGATGATACGCTGTTTGTCCGTATGAGCAATCTGCCGGACCTCATGTCATCCATGCCTGACAAGATACTCTTTGACCTCAAGGCCGGAATTGACCAGTCGGAGCAGCACTACATCGACCTGACCCGTGAACTTTCAGTAACAGGCAGTTATAAGGTATCCATACCTCTGTCATTTGACAGCCTGTATATAGAATACTCGGATACCATCAATGACCTGGCAGAGAGCCTTGAGGATATAGCCGATAAGATTGAGGCCACCAGGCTGCATCTTATGGCGGATATAGAGAGCACAATACCTCTGGGCGTGACGCTCAAGGCCAAGGCTCTGGACAAGAATCAGAATGAGATCAGGGACATTAAGATCGCATCGTGCGTAATCGCTCCCGGAAACGATAACATAACCAGGTCCACCATGACTCTTGATGTGGATGTGCAGAAGGGTGCCCTTACCAAACTTGAGTCAATCGTGTTTACGGCCGAATGCCAGTCCGGTGACGGAAGCGCCAGCATACAGAAAGGACAGTGGCTCTGGATCAAGAAGATGCGTTTACAGTTGCCTGAGGGTCTTAAGGTTGACCTTACAGATATGGATAAAGATAAGAAATAACCCTCAAACAGTGATACAGTTATGAAAAAGCATTTTGTAAGAGAATCAGTCATGGCAGCATCGATGCTGCTGCTCACTGTCGCTGTCTCGGCACAGAGCTCCAGCTCAGGTTATTTCCTGGAGGGTTTCAATCAGCGTTATCAGTTGAACCCCGCATTTACTCCAGAGCGTAATGTCTTCATTGCAATCCCCGCCTTGAGCAACATCCAGGTGGATATGCAGGGTTCGGTAGGCCTTGCCAATTTCCTGTATGAATCCACATCCAAGCCCGGAATGCTTACCACATTCATGAGCCCGGACATAGATGCCAAGACATTCCTTGACGCCATGCCAAAGGCGGCTCAGTTCAATGTGGGACTCAATATGGATATCCTGGCCTTGGGTATCGGCGGAAAGAACGGCTTTACCACTTTCAACCTCAAACTCAGGAACAGTGAGCAGGTCAGCCTTCCCAAGGAGTTGTTCGGATTCATGAAAGCCGGTCTTGCCGAAGGTGACTATCTCATAGAGAACACCAACATCAACTCCATCACCTATATGGAGACATCGTTGACACACTCCCATAAGATAGGCGATGATCTTACCATCGGTCTTGGTCTCAAGTTCCTTGAGGGTTTGGCCTATGCCGATGTCACCATCGATGAGATTGATGCCAGACTTCATGGCGATGAGTGGCTGGTCAAGTCAAACGGTACACTCAAGGGATCGATACCTGCAGCAGAATATAAACTGGATCCGGAGACCCAGACCTTTGACGGAATAGATGTTCAGGATGAGATCAATGCCGGCATCATTCCCAGTAGCTACGGATTGGCCGTTGACCTTGGAGCCGAATATGATTTCAAGGACCTTGTAGAGGGTCTCAAGGTCTCTGCCGCCATCACTGACATAGGTTTCATCAACTGGTCAAACATGAATACGTTTGCCACCAATAACAACGAGTATGTAAGGTTTGAGGGCTTCAACAACTATGACATCAACGGAGACAACAGTGATGAGACCATGGATCAGATAACCGATGATTTCAATGATATGGTCAAACTCTATCAGACCGGCAAGGTCAACGGCAAGGAGAAGGTCATGCTCAACACCTCGTTCAGGCTTGGTGCCGGGTATACACTGCCTTTCGTGGATTGGATTTCATTCGGAGAGTTGTTTACATGCCGTACAGGTCTCTGGCCTTATGTGGAGTCACGCACATCAATCTGCCTCTCACCCTGTGAATGGTTTGATATGTCCGGAAACACTACTTTTTCCAATATGGGCTCTTCAATGGGACTGTTGTTCAATCTGCATCCGGGAGGCGTCAATTTCTTCCTGGCTGTCGATAAGCTTAAGGCGGAGTTGAACCCGCAGTTTGTTCCTCTGCATGATTTCGGTCTCAACTTCAGTCTGGGTCTTAACCTTGCATTCGGACAGAAACGTTATAACAATTGATGAATCATATATCAGTCTTTGAGTTAATCCTCAAGGGCATGGCTATAGGTTTTCTGGCAGCAGCCCCGACGGGACCGTCGGGGGTGCTTGTCATTCAGAGAACACTCAACAAGGGTCGCTGGAAGGGATTCCTTACCGGCCTTGGAGTGAGTATAAGTGATGCCTTCTACATAATGCTTACCATGATGTGCCTGTCGCTGGTTCTGGGTTATCTTGAGAATCCGACAGTGGCCACAGTGGTCAAACTGGCAGGTTGCGGCCTGCTTCTGGTGTTCGGCATTACAACCGTAAGGAACAATCCCCTTGCGGCCTCAAAAGAGGTTAAGGTCAAGAAAGATTCCCTTGGGCAGATAATGGTCACGGGTTTTGCAGTGGCCATAGTAAATCCTCTGGTGGTCTTTTTCTACATGGGGCTGTTTGCGTTCTTTTCCCTTCCGGTTGATGATTTCAGCACCGGTCTCAAGATGCAGACATACCTGTTTGTAATTCTGGGTGATTTTTGCTGGTGGTTTACGCTGTCCTCACTCATCAACAGGTTGCGCAACCGTTTTGATCTCCGTGGCCTGTGGATGATAAACAGGATACTGGGTTCCATATTGATAGTGGCCGCATTGGCATGGTGTACTACTATTTTATTGAATTTGTAGGATGTTTGTTCAGAAAGAACTGAGAGATAAGAATATTGCCGAATATCTGCTTTACATGTGGCAGGTTGAGGATATTATACGCGCCGCAGGGCTGGACAGTGACCGGCTTTATGATGCTGTCATAAAGTCCAGCGGCCGCAGCGATGAAGAGTGCCGTGACTGGAAACGATGGTATGATGACCTGATAGAGATGATGCGTACCGAAGGCAAGAAAGAGAGCGGTCATCTGCAGATTAATGAGAACGTTCTCATTATGTTGGAGGATTTGCACCAGCGCCTTCTGGATTCAGATAAACAGCCTGAGTACAGGGATTTGTACTATAAGGCACTGCCGTTCATTGTAGAGTTCCGTGCCAGGAACCACAGCACAGGAAATGCAGAATTGCGTGACTGTTTCAACATGCTGTACGGTGTATGGCTGCTCAAGGTTCAGGGCAAGCCCGTCAGTGCAGGGACAGAGCAGGCGGTAAAGGCTGTGTCGGCCTTCATCGCAAAGCTGGCTCAGCTTTACCGTGAGGAGAGGCAAGGCACATTGGTTTCAGATTAAGTTATGGAAGAGATAGAGAGAAGACGTACGTTTGCGATTGTATCGCACCCCGATGCCGGTAAGACAACCCTTACCGAGAAGTTCCTGCTGTTCGGCGGCCAGATTCAGGTGGCCGGCGCGGTCAAGTCCAACAAGATCCGCAAGACCGCCACATCAGACTGGATGGATATTGAGAAACAGCGTGGAATATCAGTGACCACATCGGTCATGGAGTTTGATTATGAAGGTTATAAGATAAACATTCTGGATACCCCCGGTCACCAGGATTTTGCCGAGGATACGTTCCGTACGCTGACTGCTGTTGACAGTGTCATCATAGTGATAGACAGCGCCAAGGGCGTAGAGCTGCAGACCCGCCGTCTGATGGAGGTTTGCCGTATGCGCAAGACTCCGGTAATTGTCTTTGTAAACAAGTTGGACCGTGAGGGTAATGACCCGTTTGATCTGCTTGACGAGCTGGAGGAGGAGTTGCAGATTCACGTGCGCCCCTTAAGCTGGCCTATAGAGAAAGGCGCCCGTTTCAAAGGCGTTTACAATATATATGAGCAGAAACTGGACCTGTTTACACCCGATAAGCAGAAGGTTACGGAAAAGGTACAGGTTGATATCAACAGTTCCGACCTGGAGGCAAGGGTTGGAGAGCGTGAGGCGCAGAAACTGCGCTCAGATCTGGAACTCATTGACGGAGTGTATGAGCCGTTTGACCGCAGCCAGTACCTGAGTGGAGAGCTTGCTCCGGTATTCTTCGGTTCCGCGTTGAACAACTTCGGTGTGCAGGAGCTGCTCAACTGCTTTGTTCAGATTGCGCCCAGTCCGCGTCCCACACAGGCCCTGGAGCGTATGGTCGATCCCGAGGACAGCAAATTCACCGGATTCATATTCAAGATAACGGCCAATATCGACCCCAACCACCGCTCATCGGTGGCGTTCTGCAAGGTCTGCTCGGGTAAGTTCCAGCGTAACGAGCCGTACTACCACGTACGTCTGGACAAGACCTTCCGTTTCTCGTCGCCAACCCAGTTCATGGCGCAGCGCAAGAGCACCATCGAGGAGGCCTGGCCCGGCGATATAATCGGACTTCCGGATACCGGAAACTTCAAGATAGGCGATACTCTCACACAGGGAGAGAAACTTCATTTCAAGGGTCTGCCCAGCTTCTCGCCCGAGATGTTCAAGTACATTGAGAACGCTGATCCCATGCGCGCCAAGCAATTGGCCAAGGGTATTGACCAGCTTATGGGTGAGGGCGTGGCCCAGATGTTCATCAACCAGTTCAATGGCCGTAAGCTTATCGGCACTGTGGGTCAGCTTCAGTTTGAGGTCATCCAGTACCGTCTGGAGCATGAGTACAATGCTCTGTGCCGTTGGGAGCCCGCCAGCCTCTACAAGGCATGCTGGATAGAGAGTGACGATGAGGCCGAGCTGGAGGCGTTCAAGAAGCGCAAGTACCAGTTCATGGCTTCCGATATGGAGGGCCGTGACGTCTTCCTGGCCGACA
>CADCLI010000021.1:39218-60787 GCA_902802285.1 uncultured Bacteroidales bacterium | reverse complement strand
GTTTAATATTAAGTTTGGGCTTATGAAAAAGATTCTTTCATTGATTGTGATGGTAGTATCGGTTCTGATACAAACCAACGCGCAGGGAACCTTAAGTGCGGTTAAGGTGTTTGAACCAGACACTATTGGCATAGGTGGCTTGAGCGATATGTATATTGATTCTGTTGGGGCGAAAGAAGAAGGTGCAGTGTTCTGTTTCTATACTATGAAAGATTCTATATGGAAAATCCTTAGGACAGATATTGAAGGAAGAGTTATTGATCTGACAGACAAGCCCGCTTATACTTATACGGTATATAACGGTGACACATTGTATATTGACCCTCATGGCATTATGGTCAATGCTGCAAGTGGTGATACAATAACTAATGGCGTAGGTGTTACCGTAGGAATTGCGGCTTCTCCTTCTGGGATATATGTGTTTCATTTTTATCCTGGCAAGCGTACGATTCCTTATTATGTCACAGAAATCTTGAATCATAATACTCTATGGCGTTTTGAGAACACAGGAACAATAAATGTAAATGGCTTCTGTTATGGTGAGGGAGTAGTTTATATTCTTATGGGTAAGGCTAAACTAACTTATATGAATGAAGATGGCAGTAATAGACGTGAAGTAATTGTTCCTGTAGAAGATGCCAGAGGGATGGGTGTGTTCGGAGGCTCGTTATACGTGTATTCCCAAACTGATAATGCTGTCTATCGTCTGGATCCACCAGAAGTGGTCACTTCCGTCAGTTCCAACCGTGCAGGAGTGGAGCAAACTGCTTACTACAATCTATTAGGCGAGAAAACAGATGCCCCTTCCGGTCTGACGATAGTGGTTACTCGTTACAATGACGGCAGCATCCGTACCGAGAAAAAGTTGTTCAGATAATATATATACCCAATAAGAAACTACCTGGTCAAGGTGAATTTCAATGTCATGCCGGCATCATGGGTTGATGTGGGATAGGCCGATGTAGATACCAACGGGAAGTTACTCTGGAAATCATAATAGAAATTCAGAGTGAGCATCCGGCTGTAAGTATAGTCAGCCTGGAATGACATCTTGACCGCACGATTCCCGCTTGTGGCCTGGGTGGTCCGGTCACGCAGGCTGCGGCACAATGCATTCTGGTTGCGGTATGAGAAGTCCGCATTGAGAGTAAGGTCATTGCTGACCTTGTTACGCCCTGTTCCCGGTTGTGCTCCAAAGAGTTTTACTCCGTTGATTCTGTATCCTGCTCCGGCTGTAATGTCATCGGATGTGGTCTCTACTACCTGTACGGCAGTGGTGCTTAATGTGAGTACGCGTGTCTTGCGGAATTCCAGATGTGCGGATATATCGTTGATGAATGTCATGTTTACACCGGCCAGCGGAGCGAACGACTCGTTGATTGATACGGAACTGATATTGTACATGGTGCTCGGTATGGGATTGCCGCTTGTGACATCCTCTATGAAACCGCGCCCGTTCATGTATTCCATATAACTGTTGAACGTATTGAAACTGCCTATTGAATAGACACTCTTATAGGCATGGGTAAGGTTAAAGCTCTTGAAATATCTCTTAAAGAACGGCAACTTGCTGAGTCCGCTGTATGTGAATGACCAGTTGGGAAGTATGCTCAACACGTTAGGGAACAGGTTTGTGGTGGCCTTATGCGGATTCCGTCCCGAATATGCAGCCAGGAATGCCGGTATCAGAACATCCGATGAATACATGTCAACGCCTCCGTCAGACCTGTCGTAAGGCTGTCCGGAACGGCTGCTTCTTGCAGGATAATGTGCACCGTTGTATTCAGACTCAATACGCTCTTGTATGACCGGGAGCCTGTTTATGAACCTGTCAAAACTCCGTGAACGGTAATTGTTGCCCGATGAATGGCGCTCAAAAGCACTTCCAATAGTGACTGTAGTCATGCTGAAACTTCCTCCGCGGTTGCTGGGCATGCCTGCATACATATATTGGATGCGGTTGTTGCCGGATTTGGCCCAACTGGCGTTTGCATCAATCTTTATGTTGCGGAAAGGTTCTATGGTCATCTTGACCTGAAGATCCTCACTGGCTGTCGAAGAGGCTGTATGGGCTATGCTGTCACCCGACAAAAGCCAACCGTTACCCATGGCTTTATAGAGATAATCGTCACCGGTAAGACCGAATGCAAAGTCAAGGCCTGGAGCCATCAGCCCGGATACGTTGTTCTGTCCCAGGGTCTTGGAGTCAGGCATGAATCCCGGGAGTGTCATGGAGTAGTCGTTACGGTAGGATATAGATACGTTACGCACCATCATGAGCGTACGCAGAACTATATCCATTCCCTCATGCAGGTTGAACCGGTCCTTCCTGACAGGAGTATCAGGATCCTGTATCATGCTGATGACCACATTGAGCGTATCCTTGACCTTGATTGCCACACTGTCACCGCTCAGTTTACGGAACCTTAGCTTAACCTTGCTGCCGTCTTTTGCGGTTGCTGTCAGTTTTGGTGTGAATGTACCCAGATTATGGATAATGACATTACGTTTGCCCGGCAGAAGAGTAACCTCCTCCTGATATCTCTTGTTGCGGTTGGTAGAGTATGTGTTAGAAGCCCTTCCGCCTGACGAATAGCGGTTGTTAAGCAGTTGCAGGTAGTTGACCTTGTTGTATACTTCAAGCAGGTTGAACCTGCTGTTAAGTGATATGGATCGTTTGTTGGCGATTATATTGCCGTAGTTGGTGCCATTGGCATATGATGTGCCACGGTTCCAGGAGTAGTTAGAATTGAATCCGGCATCGGCGGTAATCCAGTTTGTCAGAGGAATCTTATTTAACGGGACAGAGTAGGTTGCATTGAATGACTGGCTGTAGTCAAGCGGACGGCCCAGATTCATCAGACTCATCTTTACGGAATCTTTCCATAACTGGTACTGGTCAGGATAGAGGTCCTTGTTTACAACTGTGTAGGGTTCTTCAATCTCTGCCCTGGTCCTGGCACTGAATGACAGTTTGAGCAGTTGCAGCGGATCCCATCTCAGGGACAGGTCACGGTTCCAGTAGAACTGTTGGGAGAATATTACCGGTATACCCTCATCTCCTTCCAGGTCACGTTCCTGCAACTCATGATAACTGCGCTGCAAGCCGGTATTGAATGATATGCTTTGGGGTAACAGACCTATCTTGGTGTCTTTTATGATGCTGAACCACTTGGCTCCGTATCCGATACCGGCAAAGGGTGACCATCCGTTTGTGCCCGGCGAGTAACTGTAGTCAACCGCCGCTTTCCATGTCTTGTCATGCTCATACTCGATGGTGCTGTTGCTGCGGTCAGATGTGTTTTCCGAGTAACTGAAAGAGAAGTTTGACGGGTCATAAGGCATCGGTTTCCGGCTGCTTATGTTGACCTTGGCGTTCGATATGCTGAAATTATGGCTTTCCCGTATGTCCTGGGTAATGCTCCTAACGGAATCACGCAGATTTTCCTCCGGGTATGATTCTATCACGTCATCCAGCAGGAGATCTGTGTCATATGGACTGTATTTGGGAGATGTGTTCTCTTTGGTGTACGAATAGTAAACCGGTATCGATATGTTGGAGTTCTCCGGAAGGAATCTGCCCACATTCGTGCTGGTGGTGACTGAATATTTGTAATGGTCATCGTTCCGGCGGTCTTTTATATTCTGTTCCAGACCTCCGTAACCGGCTGTACTCATCTGACCGGAGAGGTCAACCGTGGCAATGTCGGAAAGCCTTAGTCCAAGTGTACTTTGGGCAGCCATTCCCCCCTTGCTTTCATAACCTATCAGACGCAGTTCATTTACCCAGACTTCGGCATTCTTCGCACTCATGGAGTTGTTTCGTACACCGATCATTATTGCCCGTACATTGCCTGTTGAGGGATTGCCGACAACGGTTATCCTGTTCTCCGGCTTATCGGGATCATATTCGCTGTATGCCGATGAACCGCTTATCAGGCCAAGGTTCTTCTGTACATTACGGTTGTTCTTGACTTGTGTCAGTATGTCGAAGTCAATATCCAGCATGTTGCGTTCCGGCCATACGATACGGCGGTCACTCTCGTTGCTCCCGCTGTAGTGTCCGGCGGGGGTAAGGACGAGAGGAATCTCATACTCGTAGTAGTTGCCCGAGTAGTCCGATCCCAAGCGTATGAATACAGATATGTCTCCATCCCTGAGTGAGCCTGCATCCGGTATTACTGCCTCGGCGTGTGTAAACATCTGTATGCGCTTGTACTTACGCAGGTCAAGAGAACTCTTCTTATAGATACCCCGGGCCTCGCCAGCCCCAAGCCCTGTCACCTTAAGGCTCATGGCCTGCTCATTATCCTGGATAAGCTGAACCTCATTGGGGTCCAGTATACGGGTTACGCCTGGCGGAATAACATAGTTTACGGGACTGCGGTCACCATTCTCCTCAATGTTGACAGATGTGGCCGAGAATGTGCCGGAAATGGTTGGAGCCTTGTTTGTGGCGCTGTAAATGGGTTGCTCATAGTTGCGCCACTGGCTTGTCATGAGTTCCAGTGAACCGAATCTCAGATGAACTTCTTCATTGAAACCGGTAAGATACATACGTATGAAACGTATTGAGTTGAAATCCCGTATGCCGCCCTCCGCTTTTTCATATTCCGTAACAGGAACACGGAAACAATACCAGTTTACGGTTTCTGTTATGCCGTTGCGTAGCTTAACCTTGACTTCCCGTTTGTCGGAGATATAGTTGCGTCCTATCTCCAGATCCGACGGGCGTAGTGATATGCGGTACTGGAAGAATTTCTCGTATTCATCCATCGTGTAGTCTCCGTTGGCATCCTCAACATCTGGTGTGGTGCGTGCAGACTGGTCATAACGGCTTCCGCTTTCGGTATTGTTGGGTGAGTTGCCCTCGGTCCCGTTGTATTTGCGGTAACGTTCCAGGACAGACATGTGTGCTTCGTCATAATCAGCTCCGCGGTAGTAGTGGTATGTGTCTGCTGCGGGATCATTGTATATGGCAGAGTAGACTTCCGGCTTTACTTTGGAGCGTATCTGACTCAGATATGCTGCATAAGCCGGCCAATTGCGCTCCTCTTCGGATGAGAGACCGTTCAGACCGACATCCTGAAGTCTGCGGCTGTCAGCATTGTTATTGTCAAAAGCATACACCAGACTCTTTCCCGTAGGAACCTTACCCCAGATGCTGGAAGACCATTTCAATGAGTCGCCGTCAACCGGCAGACCGTTCTCATAGAATTTCTTTCCGTCCAGAAGAATGTCTTCAGAGACCTCTCCAAGGTTAATGTAGAGGTCACCGCCAGCGGCACCCTGGTTATAGATGAACGGATCCAGCATCCAGAACTCAATATACTCGATATTGGCCGCCTCAAAATCAGTGGTGGTAAGACGACGCATTATGCCGCCCCAATTGTCCTGGGGATTGGCCAGATGACCGTCCTGGTCAAGATCGGGGTTCAGGTTGTAGGGGCCTCGCTCGTCAGGGTAGTAAGCAAGGTTGAGTATCTGTAGTGTGGTTGATTCGCTCGATGTGGACTCTTTGTTGGGATAGAGTTCGCGCTCATAGACCTCACGTACATAGTGGTTTGAGAGTTGGTCCAGATCTGTCTTGATGTGAGAAGGAGTAAGCGGGGAGTTGCGACGCGTGAACAGAGGGTCAATGGTGAACCAGTTAATCAGGGCACGGTTATAACCCGATTCAACCTGACCGGATTTCCCATATCCCTTCATGCCTTTGGGTACAGCCGAAAGAGTCCATGCCGACGGTTGCAAGATGCTTATTCCGCTCTCTGCATCTTCAAAGTCATCTATATATGAGGCCTGTCCCTGAACCTTGTCCGAAACATCAGATTTGAGTGCGGCCATCTCGGCCTTGAAGTTAATGCTTGAGGGCTTGGTAGCGTTTACAAACGGAATCTTGTCAATCAGTTTGGTAAGCCCCTGGCTCTCATGCTTCCAGTTTATGTTGAGACCGTACATCGTGTTTACCAGGGGCTCATCGCCCATTGTCACCTTACTGGTAAGCGGTTTTTCGTTAAGATGCATGAACGTACCTCCCAACTGCAGGTTACGGCTGAAATCATACATCCAGTTTATTCCGGCCATTGTCTTGCGCTGCATGCTGTAATCCGTGTTGCTCTCCAGTTGGACGTTTACGTTCGTGCCTGCGTCAATGATGCTCTGGTTTATTATAGTGACCGTACCCATGGTATAGTCAACAGTATAGTCGCTGTTTTCAAGCAGTGTCACTCCGCCGGCTGTCACTATCACTGATCCTCTGGGGATATTGAGTGATCCCAGTTGGATAATGTTGCTGGCGGTTCCGGAATATTGGCCTATCAGGGCAAACTTATCCTTGTCGGCAATGCGTTTGGCTACGACACGTGTAGAATCGTACAACTCCTGGAAAACATATCTGTCGGCGATGGCATCATTGCCGATAACCTTCCTGAGGTGACTGCCGAATGGCTCTACGACGGGGAATATTATCCGTCCGTTTGATGACTGGACAGTATATCTCTCGATAAAGTCAAATCTGCCGTTGGGGTGGGGGTTGTTCTTGTCGTCCAGACGGTCCAAGTTTAGCAACCTTAACAGCGGGGTGTTCTTAAGTCCGGTTTCCGGAATATAAGTGAGAAGGCTTCCTGTGCTATCGCTGTTGTAATAGATGCCCAGTTTGAACTGTGCGCTCTGAATATTCCCCTGTGTTATCGAATAGATGTTTTTCATCATCAGGTCCCAAGTCCCAGTTCCGGGAGAATTTGAGTTGGATTTAAGAAGCTTTACAAACAGAGTCTGTGCGGCGTCTGTCTTGTCGGATGAGAACTCACCCACCTGATAACTGTTTCCTCCGTAAGTATACTCGAAAGCCACAGCCAGCACCTCATCCGCTGAGAGCGCGTTTTTCAGTGATATGTAGCCCAGTTCGCTGTTGAGCGTATAATCCGACTGGGTCAGCTTGCGGGCATTGGATATCTTTTCATAGTCGGTGCTGCCATCCAGGACTGCCCCCAGTGTTACGGCCACCTGGTCAATGTCGCGGGCTGCAGGGTAATCATTAACGATTCGGCTGTACAGGTCATTCGCGCCATTGGAAGGGGCCGGCCCGCCCTTTGCATTCCATATCCCGTTGCTTATGTGGCTTGTTTCACCAAGGTCGGTGAAGGCAACGATGTTACGCGGACTGTCGTAGTTGCTCTTCTTGTTGGTGACCCAGACTTCAATTCTGGTTATCTGGACTCCTGACACTATGCTTGGCAGCATTGACATGCTTTCATCATAGTTGTCACGGAAAAAGTGGGCCAGAAAGAAATGCCGGTTCTCATCGTAACTGCTGGCGTCAATCTCAAAATCGGTTATCTGCTGTCCGCCCTGTGAATTCACCGTGGCTGATGTGGACTCCTTCTGTGACAGCACTGTCTGCAGCCTGAGTTTTCCGAACTGGAGGTCTGTACGTATACCGAACAGCGATGATGCCCCCTGTATCAGAAGTTTAATCGTTTTTGCGTCAATGTCAAACGTTGCCTCTGTGTCATAATTCAGGTTCATGTTGACCTTATCACCTACACGTGCGTTGATGTTGAGGTTTATCTGCTCGTCAAAATCAAATCCGCCTGTGGAGCGGTTCTGTACGGAGAGTGACGGATTGTCCACTTTATTGCGGTTGTATCCGAATTTTATTGCAGCCGATCCGCTTGTCCTTACCTGGACACCCCCCGGACCGAATATCTTTTCGGCAGGTCCCAGGTCAAATTTCATGTTGGTAAAGTCAAATTTGTCTTCCCCCTGAGCCTTCAATTCCTCGGAGTATTTCTCTTTGTAGAAAGACTCAAGCGAACGCCTCATCATCATCCGGTTGTATTCATCGGGGGTCATGACGGTAGGCACTTCCAGATAGGTGTCACCCAACTTGTATCCCAAGCTGTAGGTGTCGTCCTTGTCATCGTACTTTACCTCTTCGGTTATGTTTTCGGGATTCGGAAGTGTCCTCTGTATACCCTGTGCATAAAGGCGGCCAAGGCTCCCGC
This sequence comes from uncultured Bacteroidales bacterium, assembly GCA_902802285.1. GTDB lineage: Bacteria > Bacteroidota > Bacteroidia > Bacteroidales > Bacteroidaceae > Colenecus. The sequence continues at coordinate 52,781 of CADCLI010000021.1, read as the reverse complement.
AAATGCAGGAGCCTGTCAGCAATAATGCCGTACAAAGGATTCTTCCTATAGTCATCCGATTCTTTCTGATAGAGAGTGTCAGATCCGTTTCAGGGCCTCGCGGATAACCGCTTCCACGCTCAGACCGCCCTCTTCATTCAGGATGGCCTGTACTACTTTCTGCGATGCAGCCTGAGGGAATCCCAATGTTACCAGGGCGGTAACGGCCTCGGTTGCCACCTGCCCGGTCTGGATCCCGGTCTGGATTCCGGGAAGGGAGTCTTCGGCCTGTGTCTTGGCAATTTTGTCGTGCAGGTCAACAATGATACGCTGGGCGGTTTTGGCACCGATTCCCTTCACTTTCTTGAGCATGGCGTCATTTCCGGAACTGATGATACCTGTCAGCTCGGAAGGAGTGAAGGATGACAGTATCATTCTAGCCGAAGCACCACCTATGCCGGGAACGGATATCAGCATCAGAAACAGTTCGCGTTCCTGCTTTCCGCAGAAACCATATAATATGTAGGCATCCTCCCGAATGGCTTCATATACATAGAGACGCGCCTCTTCTTTACCTTGGATGGCAGAATATGTGTAAAGTGAAATGTTCAGGTCATATGCAACTCCGCCCTGTGTGAGCAGGACAGCCTGGGTGGGTGTGAGATCCTCAATCTTTCCCTGAATGAATTCAATCATGATAATTATACGTTTGTTATGTCGTGTTGTTTAGAAATAACGTATTTAAGTTGTTATTATTGCACGCACGCGCACTACGTAAAGCACTTTTTTATAACTTCGCACCCCGAAAACCTTAATAATTAAGACCTATGGAAAAGATCAAAGCAGCAATTGTAGGCTATGGAAACATCGGTAAATATGTGTTGGAAGCTCTTGAGACTGCACCCGATTTTGAGGTGGCAGGCATAGTCCGCCGGAACGGCAGTGCCGATTCTCCCAAAGAACTTTCGGGATATAAGATTGTAAAGAATATTTCTGAACTCCCCAAGCCCGATGTGGCTATTCTCTGTGTCCCTTCACGTAAGACCGAGGAGTATGCCCGTGAAATTCTTCCGCTCGGCATAAATACAGTTGACAGTTTTGATATCCATACTCTCATTCCCGAAACCCGCAAGCGTCTTATGCAGGTAGCTGCAGAGTCAGGAAAGGTTGCCATAATATCCGCTGGATGGGATCCGGGTACAGATTCAATCGTTCGTGCCCTTATGCAGGCTATGGCCCCTAAAGGTGTCAGCTATACCAATTTCGGTCCCGGAATGTCAATGGGTCACTCTGTCGCCGTAAAGGCTGTTCCTGGTGTCAAGGCTGCCCTTTCCATGACTATTCCGGTTGGTACAGGAATCCATCGCCGCATGGTTTATGTTGAGATTCTTGACGGTTACCGGTTTGAGGATGTGGCTGCTGCAATCAAGGCAGATCCTTACTTTGTGAATGATGAGACGCACGTTATGCAGGTTGAGTCAGTCGATGCTCTCAAGGATATGGGACATGGCGTAAACCTTACACGCAAGGGCGTATCGGGCAAGACACAGAACCAACTGTTTGAATTTGACATGAAGATTAACAATCCGGCTCTTACCGGTCAGATACTGGTTTGTGCCGCACGTGCTTCAGTGCTCCAGAAACCGGGTTGCTACACAATGATTGAGATTCCGGTAATCGATTATCTGTATGGTGACAGGGAGGATCTGGTCCGCCATCTCGTCTGATCAGAAAGAAATACCTATACCAAGATATGCTCCGTCCGTATTGCTGTAGCCTGTACGGGCGGAGATTGAGTTAAAAGCGGACATCGATCGGTTCAAGACGAAGTCGGTGAATATGTCATACATGAATTTTGCTCCGGTTATCTTCTCACGGTAGTATAGAGTGCCTGCTTCAAAATAACTGTCGTTCTGGGCCAGACTCCTGCAGTTCCTTACAGTGTTCTTCAATCCTACTCCCAGCGCAGCACCCAGAGAGAACCACCTCCAGCTAACCCCGCATTCTCCGGACAGCCTGAACAATGTGAAGGTATCTTCTGTCATTATTTCATCCGGGTACCAGTCCCATCCTATCAGGGTTATCTTATCTCCGGTTTCGTCATCGTAAGTGACGGATGCTTCTCCCATTCTTCGGCCGACGGTGTTGAACCCTATTGAGAATCCTGTGAAGAACCGTTTGGACAGATAGATGTCTGTATGTAATGACAACATCTGCTTTGTACCGTATGAAATGCACAGAAGGACGTCATCCCTGTAATGCCAGCAAGAATCCGGGCGTACAGGGGGAGCGTACAGTGACGGGTCTGCCATATTCACTGAAGGTTGCAGTACAGGAGTGTATGAGCTGCCGCTGCCAATTGAGCCTTCATTTTCAAATGGACCATTAAACAAGTCATTAAAGAACTCTCCTTTAAGCAGCAGACCGGTCTGTGATTCGTACAATACTCCCACGCCGTTTTTCATGTCGTTGCTCCATTCACCGGCATAGATGCTTCCGTCGGCATAGTTCATGGTCCCGGATCCGTTGAACATCCCATCCTTCCAATAACCTTCATACACTGCCCCGTCAGAATAACGGTAAGTTCCGTATCCGTTGAATTCGTGCCGGATGAACTGACCGCTGTAGGAATCGCCGTCAGGATAACGGATCTCTCCTTTGCCTTCCCACAGTCCGTCCTTCCACTCTCCTTCATACACTGTACTGTCAGCATATACCATCTTTCCGAAACCGTTGAACAGGGAGTCTGCTATCTGTCCCAGGTACCATGACCCGTCATCAAAACGGATGGTGTCTGATACCTGTGGTACATTCTGTGCGGAAGCGTGTGAAAAGGCGCTCAGAGCTAATATTGAAAGTATGAAAACGCGTTTGAATGACATATCGGTGTAAAGGTATGGAAAAATCATTAACTTTGCCACTTCACAATAGTTAAACACCCATTGCTATGAATGAAAAACAGGATTTGGTTTGTGTTTTCAAAGGTCAGGCCTTTGAGGCAGAGGTGGTTCGCGCCCGTCTGGAGTCCGACGGTATCCCGGCTATGGTTATGAACAATACTATGAGCGCCATATTTTCAACATACACTGCAATGGCCGGTACATTCGGAGTTCTGGTCAACCCCCAGGATAAGGAGCGTGCCGAACAATTACTGCAGGAACAATGAAACAGCCTAAACGTATAGCTGTCAAGGTAGGCAGCAATGTGCTCACGCGTCCAGACGGCCGTCTGGACATATCGCGTATGGCAGCTCTTGTAGACCAGATTGCCGAATTGCGCCGCAGAGGCATTGAGGTGCTTCTTATTTCATCGGGTGCCGTGGCATCGGGCAGGGGAGCGCTTCCACACCTTAAGGATGAAAGCGTAACCGGCAGACAACTTTTTGCCGCTGTTGGCCAGGCCAAGCTTATTGAGCACTATTATGACCTTTTTCAGGAATACGGAATAACCGTAGGCCAGATTCTTACCACCAAGGAGAATTTTATCAGCGAGACCCTTCACGCAAACCAGATGCGTTGTATGACCGCCATGCTTGACAATGATGTAGTTCCGGTGATAAATGAGAACGATACGGTGTCAGTGGAGGAACTGATGTTCACCGACAATGATGAACTGTCAGGGCTGGTGGCCCGTATGATGAAAGCCGAGATATTGGTGATATTGAGTAATGTGGACGGAGTGTTTACCGGCAATCCCGATGAACCCGGTTCGGAACTCATCCATGATGTATATCCCGATGACGATTACTCCGGTTGCGTGAGCAGCAGCAAGTCAAAGTACGGCCGCGGCGGTATGATGACCAAGATGAAAACCGCTTTGGGCGTGGCAGCCGATGGCATTGAGGTCCGTATAGCAAACGGACGGCGTCAGGATGTACTTCTTGAGGTGCTATCGGATCCTGAAAATGCACGTTGTACAAGATTCCATGCATCAAATAAGTGAACCATGATAGAGAATACCCTGCAACTTCTCAAGAATGCGTCATACTCTCTTCCTCTGCTTGATGAGAGTAAGGTAAACGATATACTTCTGTCTGTAGCCGACGCAATAGAGAGCAATAAGGAATCCCTGCTGAAAGCCAATGCGGCAGATTTGGCCAGGATGGATAAGGATAATCCTTTGTATGACCGTCTGCTGCTTACCGCTGAACGCCTTGAAGGCATAGCATCCGATATGCGCAGCGTGGCGGCGCTTGACAATCCGGTCGGTAAGGTGATAAGTGAGACAATACGTCCCAACGGCATGAAACTGACTCGGGTAAGGGTCCCGTTCGGTGTCATCGGAGTTATCTATGAGGCACGCCCCAACGTTAGTTTCGATGTGTTCTCGCTCTGTTTCAAGACTCGTAACGCCTGTGCTCTCAAGGGTGGCAGTGATGCATACAGCTCCAACTGCGCTATAGTGGAACTGATACATAAAGTACTGGAAGAGAAAGGGGTTGACCCCCATGCCGTGGAACTGTTGCCTGCGGGTCATGAGGCCGCTCAGGAACTGATGCGCGCCGTAGGTATGGTAGACCTCCTTATACCACGAGGCAGTTCCCGTCTTATCCAGTCAGTCCGCGAGCAGGCTCAGGTTCCTTGCATAGAGACCGGAGCCGGAGTTTGCCACACATATTTTGATTCCGAAGGTGACCTCAAAAAGGGTGCTGACATAATTTTCAACGCCAAGACCCGTCGCGTGAGCGTATGCAACGCGCTTGACTCTCTGATCATTCATAAGGATCGTCTCAGCGATTTGCCGGAACTTTGCATACGCATGGCAGCCAGAAACGTTGTGATTGAGGCCGATGAACGTTCTTATTCAGCATTGGATGGCAAATATCCGCAAGAGTTGCTGGTTCATGCCACCGATGAGAGTTTCGGAAAGGAGTATCTGTCATACCGGATGTCAATCAGGACGGTGGATTCTTTTGATGAGGCTGTACTGCATGTGCGCCGATACACTTCACATCACAGCGAATGTATTGTGACAGAGAATGTAGAGAAAGCCAGGCTGTTTCAGCAGTATACTGATGCCGCATGCGTCTATGTGAATGTCTCAACGGCTTTCACTGACGGAGGACAGTTCGGCCTGGGGGCAGAGATAGGCATAAGTACCCAGAAGTTGCATGCCCGCGGCCCCATGGCTCTTGAAGAGATAACGACTTATAAATGGCTGATCAACGGAGACGGCCAGACAAGACAATGATAATTATATGAGACATTTTACTTGTGTAAAGGATCTGGGAGACCTGCATCAGGCATTGCAGGAGGCTCTTGAGATAAAGCGTGACCGTTTCAGATATGTAGAGCTGGGCCGTAACAAGACCCTGCTCATGGTGTTCTTCAACTCCAGCCTGCGTACCCGTCTGAGTACACAGAAAGCTGCTCTCAACCTGGGTATGAATGTCATAGTGCTTGACGTGAATCAGGGCGCATGGAAACTTGAGACTGAGCGCGGAGTAATCATGGATGGAGATAAGTCCGAGCATCTGCTCGAGGCCATCCCCGTTATGGGTTGTTACTGCGATGTAATCGGAGTCCGCTCTTTTGCACGTTTTGAGAGCCGTCAGGATGACTATGAGGAGAAGATACTCAACCAGTTTATCCAATATTCCGGCCGTCCGGTATTCTCAATGGAGGCCGCCACAGGCCATCCGCTGCAGAGTTTTGCCGATTGGATAACCATTGAGGAACATAAGACCGTAGAGCGTCCCAAGGTAGTGATGAGCTGGGCTCCGCATCCCAAGGCTCTTCCGCAGGCCGTGCCCAACTCATTCGCACAGTGGATGGTTGCCGCAGGTTATGACGTAGTGATTACACATCCTGAAGGTTATGAGCTTGATCCCAGGTTTACTGCCGGAGCCAGAATAGAGTATGATCAGATGAAGGCCTTTGAGGGCGCCCACTTCATATATGGCAAGAACTGGTCATGTGCCAGCCCCGAACACTACGGGCAGATATTGAGCACAGACCGCAGCTGGACCATTGGAGAACGTCAGATGGCAGTGACCGACAATGCTTTCTTTATGCATTGCCTGCCTGTACGCCGCAATATGATCGTCACGGATGATGTAATAGAAAGCTCACGTTCGCTGGTAATACCCGAGGCTGCAAACCGTGAGATTTCGGCCACAGTAGTCCTTAAGAAGATTCTTGAGGGATTAGGCTGAGTTTACTTGTAGATCAATTTATAGTCATAGCCTTCCTGATAGCCTTTGCAGCTCAGGAAGACTGTGTCGTTTTTGGACGGTAAGTAACCCCAAAGCGGAATTGATACATATGCATATTTGGTGTATGTTCCTCTGTCGTCGTAAGAGTTGTGGTAGAATGTGAATTTCAGTTTCCCTGGACTGTCCAGACGTGTGTAGAACAGGGTGTGCCTGGCGTCTTCACTGCCCACTTTTATTCCTACGTGAATGTTCAGATATCCCCCTCCGATATAAAGGCTTTCTATCTCAATCGGATCTTTAACCCTCATCGTATCCGGTATGATTGAGTCGGGCGGCGCAATGTATGACAAGGCCTGTACCATCTGGAGGATACGTACATTGTGAGAGTCATCAAGTGCAGCAGATGCCACAATCCTTAAAGTGGTATCAGGTGACAGTTTGTCTTTTTTCTCCGAAACCCGATAATGTGTTCCAAAATCATCATCAATGGATGAAATGTAACCTTCTGAATCTGTATGTGCTGTCATAAACCCGGTCAACAGGGTTTCTACAGGTTCGTTCTCATCGTCACATGAGTTTAATATCAAGGCACATGCCAGTGCCGCGGTCAGTAAGGATAGTGGATGTTTTCTCATTCCATTATGCTTTTTTGGTTAATCAATGGATTGGCATACATTGTGAGTATACGTTCTCTCAGGAATTCCCAGTCAGGATTGGGTATGTCAATCCTGGAGAGCTGACCATCCAGATATTTCCGGAACTCTTCTTTCTGTCCTTCAGTGTAGTGGGCCGATTCGGCATTGTCACCCCTGAGCATATCCAGTGCTATGCGGTTGCAGGGATAAATACGGTAACCTTCAAATATGTGGCGGTCAATGATCTGTGCGACATTGTCCAGAAACTGGTTGCGTGGCAGGGAACTGTCAAGTGCGGCAATCTCGTTGTCTATCGGGGCCGATACCTGATAGTGCAGGTGTCCCTTGAATCCGTATATGCCGGTTTTCATGTTGTCCAGGTCTGCCTGTCGGCTCTTCACGTAATCAGGATTGTCGCGTTTCAGCTGGAATTCTGCGGCTTTCAGCCAGTCGCAGGGGTCATATTCGTAACTGATGGTGAGAGGGCATATGTGCAGAGACTGCAACCGTTCGGAAAGAGACATGTCATCGGGCCCTGACATAGCCAGCATCTTGAGCACGCTTTTCTGGGTCCGGTCATCGGAGTCTTTTGCGCGGCCTTCACGCTGGGCAAGCCAAACGGGGCTTTTTTTCTCTTCAATCACAAAGCGGATATATCTGGAGAGCTGTCTGGATGATTCAAGCAACTCTGTGGCAGTGGCAGACCTGTTTACGATGAAACTGCGGTTAAGACGTACCAGAGTCTCAATCCAGGGATGTATCAGCAGATTATTCCCTATGGCAATCTCAACCGATTTCTTGCCGGACAGGATAAGTATATAATCCAGAAAAGCAGAATCCAACACTATATCGCGGTGGTTGGAAAGGAAAATGAAATCCTGACGTCCGTCCGGGAGAGCCGAGAGGTCATTCGTAAAGCCGGTTGTGGCGTTTTTGAGAATCCGGATAAGGAATGGACATATCATCCCCAACTGGAAACTGTTTACGGTCTTGAATCGCCTTGTGTAGAGTTTGTGAACCCAAATGGGGACACCTTTTACAACACTCTTCACAACCTTGCGGAAAGCAGGGTCATCCAGCAGTGAGAGTACGGCACCGCGCACCTCATCGTCCTCAAGGGACCGCATTCTTTCAAATTCGGCGGGAATATCTGTCGTTTTCATTCTCAGAAACTATCCTCAATAATCTCGGTAAGTACATCTGTAAGGTTCATACCTGCTGCTCTAATCTGCTGCGGTATGAAACTGGTGGCGGTCATGCCCGGGGTGGTGTTCACCTCAAGCAGGTTGATCTTGTCTCCGTCTGTGATGATGTAGTCATTGCGTATGATTCCGTGGCAGCCCAGCAGGTCATATATCTTTGCAGTCAGATCCTGTATGCGGTCACGCAAATCGTCGGGTATGCGGGCAGGAGTAATCTCCTCAACCTTGCCGTTGTACTTGGCGTCATAGTCAAAGAAATCGGTCTTGGGAACCACCTCGGTAACCGGCAACTTAACCTCACGCTTGCGGGTCTTGTAGTAACCGTTGGTAACCTCAATACCCTGCATGAACGACTCTATCATTATCTCATTGTTCTCCTTGAAAGCCTCCTCTACGGCAGGTATTATCTGCTCACGTGTCTTGACCTTGGTGGTGCCAAAGCTGGAACCGCCGTCGGTAGGCTTGATAAAACAGGGTAGCCCCACCTTGCGGATTATCTTGTCGGGATCCACAACGTCTCCCTTACGCAGACGCCGTGAATTGGCCACATTAACCTTGCAGCTCTTCATCGTCTTGTTGAGCACGAACTTGTTGAAAGTAAGTGCCGACGGCAGGACATCACATGTGGAGAATGGTATCCGCATAAGGCGCAGATAACCCTCAAACACACCGTTCTCCCCCGGGGTGCCGTGTATTATAATGTATGCGTAGTCAAAAACAGTCTTTACTCCGTTGTATGTAAAACTGAAGTCGTTACGGTCCACCGGAGCGTTGACGCCTTTGCTTACATGTACCTGCCAGTTCTTGCCTTCAATCTCCAGGATATAGGGTTCGTACTTGTCCTTGTCCATGTACTCAAGGATGGTTGCGGCGCTGCGCAGGGAAACCGGGTTCTCGCTTGAGTCGCCGCCGGCTACGATTGCAATCTTGCGTTTCATTCTATATTGTGTTTATTTTTCAAAATCTCTTGAACTCACATAATCCCGCCACCTCTGTATGAGCGTCTGCATATCGGACGGCAGTTCTGAATCAAAGAACATCTCCTGTCCCGTAACGGGATGCACAAATCCCAGTGTCTTGGCATGCAGTGCCTGACGCGGGCATATCTCAAAACAGTTCTGAACAAACTGGCGGTAACGGCTGTATGTGGTACCTTTAAGTATCTGGTTACCGCCGTAACGCTCATCGCTGAACAGCGGATGTCCCAGATGTTTCATGTGTACCCTTATCTGATGAGTTCGCCCTGTCTCCAGGCGGCACTCCACCAGTGATGTGTATCCAAAACGCTCCAGGACCGTGTAGTGGGTCACCGCGTGCTTGCCTACCTCAGGGTCAAAAGACACTGTCATCTGCAGGCGGTCTTTGGGGTTGCGGGTTATCTGGCTCTCAACGGTACCTTCAGCCGGGCTGGGCACACCCCAAACCAGTGCCTGATAGGCACGTTTGGTGGTCTTGTCAAAGAACTGACGGCCCAGACAGGTCTTGGCATCGGGCGTCTTGGCAATCACCAGCAGACCGCTGGTATCCTTGTCTATGCGGTGCACAAGTCCCACCTGAGGACTGTTGGGGTCATAATCCTTGTTGTCCCGCAGATGCCAGGCAACTGCATTCACCAGTGTGCCGTGAAAGTTTCCGCATCCCGGGTGTACCACAAGTCCGGCAGGTTTGTTAACCACCATCAGGCAGTCATCCTCATATACTATATCCAGCGGAATATCCTCGGGTTCTATGTCACTGCTGTAGCGCGGACGGTCCATCATGACTGTTATCACGTCCAGCGGCTTAACCTTATAATTGCTCTTTACGGGGCGGCCGTTAGCCATCACCATTCCGGCGTCGGCAGCCTTCTGTATGCGGTTGCGTGACGAGTGCTCAAGATGGTCAAAGAGAAACTTGTCAACCCGGAGCAGGCTCTGGCCCTTGTCGGCTACCACGCGGAAATGTTCATAGAGCTCCACCGCATCAGGGGTGGGTTCCAGGTCGTCGAGAGACTCCTCTATTTCGTCCTCCAGGTCAACCATAAGGGTCATTCAAAGAAATCTGCATCTATGATTGCCGTAGAGTCAACGTCCTCAATCACCTCTACCGGAGTACCGTTGCCTACCACTATGGTCAGGGTGGAGCCTTCGGGAATTTCGGTGCCGGCATCAATGGGCTCTCCCTGATACCTTATTTCATATACCCAATCCAGGTCTCCGTCAATATAAACTGTCGGTGCCAGTTTGAATCCGGCGGCCTGGAGCCTGGACTCGGCTGCGCGTAGTGAACTGTTGTCGGCCAAATCAGGTATAGTCTTCATCGGTTCCTTGCCTGAATTCAGGGTCAGGTAGACCTTACGTCCATCCTTGACAAATGCGCCTGGCTTGGGCTTTTGCTCAATGACTCCGCCCTCAACCATCATTTTGTCATACTTGTAGTCCAAAACTTCATATTTCAGCCCTATTGCCGCAAGTGCCTGTTTCGCCTCCTCCTCATACATACCTGACACATCCGGCACTGTGATATATTGACCGTGGAGCGTATATGATTTGATCCATTTGAATGTCACGAGCACCAGGATGGTTCCTATGACAACAATTGCCAGCACATTGAGCAGTATAATAACTAAACCGCTTATTTTACCGTTTTTTCCTTTAGCCATTCTTATGTTCAAAAAGTTTCAAACTACAAAAGTAATAATTATTCCTATTCTTTTGGGATTATAATGAAATCTTACTTTTATCCAGAGTTCCTGACACTCTATGATATAACCTGTCAAACACCTGTAAATCAATCAGTGATCCATGTTTTACAGAAGACAAAGAGTGTGGCATACACTTAAAAAAATAAGAGGATGACTACTTTTTAGTCACCCTCTTTGTTTATTTCCTCAACTCCTTGGGGAGCGGCTTGAGTGTCTTTCCGTATAAAGGATTGGATAGTTTCTCATCCGGAAGGACATATTTTTTCTGTGCTTGACCGGCACGGGTCTGAACAAAATACTTGTCAGGAAGAGCGGGATACTGTCCGTTCACTATCTTTTCAAGACAAGCCTTTATGTTGTCTTCTTCAACACCAAAGTCATGACGGAGGTCATCCGGCCTGTAATGGTCCGGGATAAAGCCTTTATACGGGATTGACTCCTCCAGGCTGTTCTTGCTGAAGAATGCAATAGGCAGATATACCAATTTGAGATTGCTGAAATCGCCCCTATTGTATCTGTCATAATCGGCATCTTCGCCGGGATAAAAGAGCACATACATTCCGTTGGGCTTACCATAAGTGGTATCGCCTACCAGATGCACATCAAGATAAGGCCTAAGGCCGTTTATGGTAACCTCGCTGGCCGATGCGGTTCCATCGCCACCTATCACATACAGCTCGTCAAGGTCAAGAGAGTTGGGCCGGCGATGAATGGTATCGGTGCTGTTATACATTGACAATTCCCTGTTATGGATCATTCTCTTGTAGACCTTACTATCGGCCGAATCAGGTGCCAGATAGCTAATGAGCAATTCCTCTGCTCTGGAATCTCCTCCACCGTTATACCTCAAATCAAGTATAACCTTCTTCACTCCAGCTTCCTTGAATTTGACAAAAGCGCTGTCAATATCATCAAGAAAACCGGCCTTGAAGGACATGTAAAGGAAATATCCCACTGGTTCCGTAAGGCCGGGATAATCCTGAGGCTGAATAACCTCAGCCTTCAGACTGGAACGGACCGATAGAGTCGGAAGCGGTGAAGCCGTGAAAGTGTGTGACTCCCCATCCAGGTCCTTGAATGTAAAGAGTTGATTATCCTTATAGAGAGCCTTGTTGAACCTGCCCGATGCCACCAGATTCATAACCGGGACAGAGTCCAGATGCGTCAGTGTCCATCCGCGCTTGACTCCGTATTTCTCAAACGGCGAGCCGGGATAGATGTAACGGACCCTAATATCATAGTCATTGTAATACTCAACAGCTTGGCCGAGTGATACTCCGTATGTACCTGTCTGCTCTCCAGCCTCACTTGAGAGATACTCATCGGCAGTCATCATCCAGCTCCAACGGTCCTCCTTGAAAAGAGTGGCATAGAAATATTCCTGGATAGTGGCATAGCTTTCATATTTATATCCTCTTACCCTCTCCAGAACATCATCATACCAGAAGTAGTAGGGAAAATATTCCTCAAAGTACTTCTTCATATAATAACGGTTGGCGGCCATCTTCTTTTCCCTCTCCTCTTCGTTGGGGTCTTTCTGCTCCACTATCTCCTCCTTCTCATCCGTGCATGAAATGATTGTAATGACAGGAGAAAGCACAAATGCAACCCCTAACAGCATATGCAGTTTCTTCATAAATAATCAACAATTATTGTGTCAGATAAAAACCCAAAAACAGGGGCGGAATAGTCCGTCCCTGTTTCTGTCTTAAGAAAGATACACAGTATCAATACATATCATCATTGAAACCTGTGTAACGGTAACCTGAGAATTTATAAGTATAATCATAACCGTCATTGTAAAATACGTATACAATGATACTGTCGGCCTTCTGACCACGGGGAGTGGTAGCGGCGCCCTTGATTACCTGACCATAACGCAATGTAGCCTCACAGCCTGAACCGGTGATAGATTCGACTGAATCGGCTTGGAAAGTAAGATTGCTGTAATTGCAACCAATCTTGAACTTCTCACCCCAGAAATTCTCATCATCAAACCAAAGTGAATCCTTGTCATTGGCTGCGGTGTTGTATGTCCTTATAGCGGTCTTACCAACATTGTGACGATCAAACCAATCATCAACAGCATCAAGCTCGGTCTTACCCATAGCACCAAGATCCTTTGTACCCTGATACTCTCCATATGAAGCCTCGATTGTCACTGTCCATGTTCCGCAAAGGTCCTGAATGGCAACGCCACCCGGCTCCTCATCAGTGTAAGGACTGCAGCTTGCTACAAAGAGTGCTGCGACAAATGAAAATAATGAAATATACTTTTTCATATCTGTATTCCTTTATTATTGTTTAACAAGAACAGGTGAGATGAAAATCTGACCGGCATAGCTGGAATCGTAAGTAATGGTTCCGGTAGCAGGATCATAAACAGCATTCTTTATATAATCAAGGCCATCGCCCCAACCTGCAATGTAACTTGAAATGAGAGTCAGTGAATTGTCCGCATTAAGAGTCACGATACCTGTCATATAGTACTTGGCGCCATATCCACGGATCTGACCATACCAACCGGCCAACAGGTCGTTGCAACTAAAGAATCCAGGGGCAATCTCTGTAAATGTTACAGTAGCTGAGTTACCTGGATAACCCTTGGCAGCAATCCATGCTGAGAACGGGTTTGAGTTGTATATGGACTGATCTATATCTGTTGAGTATGTACCTGCAATTGTTGCGGTAACTGAAGGATCATACACAATCACTGTACGTGAAGTGGATGCAGAGAAACCATCAGCATTTGAAGCCTTATACTCAACAGTATAAAGACCCGGAGCATTGGTAGGAATACTGGTTACCACATCTCCTGCGGGATCAGTAATAGTAACAATGACATGGTCGTTCACATCAGCTCCGTTCTCGGTAGCAACTACGCCGGGATCTGTAAATGTGGAATTCAGC
>CADCLI010000021.1:0-39193 GCA_902802285.1 uncultured Bacteroidales bacterium | reverse complement strand
AATTCAGCGGAACAAGCATTGTCTGGTCGCCGTTCAACTCAAACACCACGTAATGCGTAATAGTTGAAGGATCTTCTGTGGTGACTTTCTTCTCGCATGAAGCAAGTGCCAGCAGACCTGAGCAAATCAATATGTTATATATAATCTTTTTCATACTTGTCGTTTATTTAGGTTATGACAAATCAATGAATATCCCACCAAACAGGATCACTTCCCTTCTTGGGTGACGGGGTGTTCTTGTTAAGGTCACGAGCCTTCTTGGGATAGAACATACGTTTCATAAGACCACCGGCCTCAATTCCGTTTTCTGCGGGTTCGATAAGGTCACCGGGCGTGTAAATAGTAGCATCTGCAAAGATGTCGCTTGCCTTCTGGTTTGAGAGAACAGGAACATCAGTACGACGGATCTCACTCCATGCCTCCATATTGTCCATGTAGCATAGTGCGGCCCACTTCTGCATGTAAATAAGGTTCAGCTTATCTGTTGCACCGGCCCATGCAACCTTAGGTCCGGCTATGAATGCATCATAACCGGCTATGCCCTTTGCATTGAAATCTGCCTCGATGGCAGCTTCATATGCAGCCTGAGCAGCAGCAGCATCATTGATGAAACGAACGTTTGCCTCGGCAATAAGGAACTGGAGGTTAGCCTGTGTATAGAGCTATGCAGGACGTTCCACGCCTGAGCCATCAAACAAAGAGTAATTGACAACACTTACGTTGCTGTTTTTCCAGTCACCACCGTTCCAAGTCTTGGAGAGAGCCTTTGCACCGGGTAACTGGCCTACATAATCATCATCCTTAACGCTCTTGTTAAAGCAGTATGCTATACGAGGATCGTTGGTAGATGTCATGTAAGAGATGATGGGGTAAGAAGCACAATGGTTTGATGTACCAAGTGCATAGTAACTTGCGTAAAACGGACTGCGGTTGTCTGTCTGGTCAGAGAAGATGTCAATGGTAACATCGCCCTTGAAGAACTTGTTGTCATTAACCAGAGCAACAATCTTGTCCTTGTACTCTGTCAAACCGGCATCATACATACGGAAGTACATACGGAGCAGCAGGGCATTTGCATAACCTTCCCACTGACCTGCATTCTTATCGAACATAAGGTCTGTCATGGTCATTGCATCCGGATTTGCCTGATAATCGGCAAGGGCCTTGGTCAGCTCGTCAATGATACCCATATAGACGGTCTTTCCGTCATCCCATTTGGGCTGAGGAACAGCACTACCCTTGAGTGCCTCTGTATAAGGAGCATCGCTGGTGTTATCAACCATCAGCTGGAACGCGAATGCACGCATAGCAGTAGCTGCAAGGATATCAGCTTTGTTGCTGACCTTACCAAGAACTACATCTATATCCTCAAGAGCGCGGGCATAAAGCTGCAAGTAAGCACGGTCAATTGTCTGGTCTGACTCAGTTATTGAGTAGTCAGCAATCTTATTGAACTGGTTGGCCTCGGGCATCTGCTCAAAATACTGTGCAAAGAAGCCTGCATAGTTGAACATGATATCGCAAGAGGTTGCCATAATGGCATTCTGGACTGACGGGAACACCAGGTCGGCAGTAATTGCTTCGTTATCCGGAGTGTTCGGGTTATCGTTAATATCCAGATCGCAGGAAGTGAGGGCTATTGCCACTGCACTTAATGTCAGAAGATATTTTTTCATAGTCATACCCTAATTAAAAGTTGAACTTGAGGTTGAAACCAAAGTGACGTGAGCTCGGGTTAGCAGAGTACTCACCGAAGTTACCCTCCAAATCATTACCGAATGAGGTCAACTCAGGATCAACAAATGTATTGGAAGCAGGAGTCCATACAAACAGGTTGCTTCCGTAAGCAGACAGGACAACATTCTTTACAAAGAAGTCCTTGAACCAAGCCTTTGGCAACTCATAGCTGAGTACTACTGAACGCAGCTTGACATAAGATTTGTCAATCAGGAACGAACTGCCCATCATATCACCACCGGCATCCCAGTAATTATATATCTTGTTGTTGAAACCAGTCAGACCTATTGCAGTCTCGTTCTCAACATAAGCAACATTACCCTCAGCATCGGTAATCTCATTTACAGAGTTGGGTATGATGAAGTCGTTACGGTCATTGTAAGCAGTCTGTATAGCGTTACCGGTAAAGTACTCGATATCCTTGGTACGTGAGAACATCAGACCACCCTGACGGATATCCATATCGGCAGAGAGTGACAGGCCCTTATACTTAAGGGTTGTTGAGATACCCATCTGGTAATCATAGTTCATGTCACCTACAATCTGCATCTCATCATCTGCTACAGGCAGACCGGTGCTTGCGTTGACAACAATCTTGCCGTCGGGGCTTCTCTTGGGAACCTCGGCCTTGAAAGTACCAACAGGCTCACCTACTATAGCGTACATTCCTGTGCCGCCACTGAATCCGTAGATGATAGCCTCACCACCCAGATCCTCTGGCAGGCTCTCAACCTTACTCCAGTTCTTGGTGTAGTTGGCGCTTACTATCCACTCAAAGTCCTTGGTGCGGACAGGAGTAAGAGAAACCATAGCCTCTATACCCTTGTTGGAAACCTTACCAAGGTTAGTGTTCTGAGCAGAGAAACCGGTTGCGTAATCCATATCAAGTGAATAGATTTGCTTGTCGGTATTACGGTTGTAGTAAGCTACATCAAATGAGAAACGGTTGTCAAGGAATGCCATATTCAGACCGAACTCATACTCGGTTGTCATCTCAGGGCTCAGTGTGGTGCTACCCAGCACATTGCCAAGTGTATAAGCGTTGTAACCGGCTGTGGTATAGGGGAAGTTGAATGCGCCCCAGTAACCTGAACCGCCAGCCTGAGCATATGTAGCGTTAGTCATATAAGGTGAAGCATCATTACCGGTCTTACCCCAGCTGGCGCGGACCTTACCAAGACTCAGCCAATCCTCAGCCTCGGGCATCAGTTCGCTGAATACGAAGCTGGCAGTTACACCGGGATAGAAGAAGCTGCGGTTCTCCTTGGGCAGTGTTGATGACCAGTCGTTACTGGCACTTACTGTCAGGAACAGAAGCTCCTTGTAAGCAGCTTCAACCTGTCCGTAAGCACGCATCAGACGACGCATTGACCTGCTCTGGTCAACAGAAGGTGATGATGTGGTGTTGCTCAGGTCATACCATGTGGGTATGGTAAGCTTGGTAATACCGGCACCAAATGAGTTTGCCTTACGCTGGTTGCCGTTGAAACCGGCAAGAACGTTAAGTCCTATTTCACCGAACTTCTTGGTATAATTCAACATGAAATCGTGGTTCATCTCCATACGACGGGTCATGCTCTCTGAATATGAGCCCTCGTTTCCATCGAATGTAGAAGCACCGTTATCACCGTTATATGTACCTGTACCGAACAGTGCAACCAGGTTAGGAGCACCAAAATCAGACTGGCTTACCTCTGTGTCAAGACCCAGACGGTATGTAAACTTAAGATCATTCAGGATATCCCAGTCAAACTGGAACTTACCATACAGACGCTCTGCAGTATACTTGTTCTCATAGTTCTCAAGAACCCAGTAGGGGTTGGTGATACCGTAAGGAGTATAGTAGTAACCCGGAGTGTTGAAGGGATCGTTAAGGTCCTTAAGGCCGATGATGCTGATATCACGCGGAGTCTGCATGATAGCGTTATACATTGAACTCTCGCCCTGACCGGTTGAAGCAAAGCTGTTCTTCTGGCTGGCATAGTTCAAAGATGTTGAGAATGTAACCTTGTTAACCTTGTGACTGCCACGCAATGAGAAAGTATACTTGTCATAAGAGTCTGCCTTGGTAGGAATCATACCATCATCACTGATCTGTGAGAACGATACAAAGTAATCACTCTTATCTGTTGCACCGTTGAAAGAGAGGCTATTGTTGTAACGAACACCTACATCAAAGAAATCCCTGATATTGTCTTCCATTGCAGAATACGGCTTCATCTTCTGTGAGTTGTTGTAGATAGCACCATAGATATTGTTTGTACCATCAAAGCGGGGACCCCAGGAACCGTTCTCATCGTCGGTCTTGTCACCGTACCAACCCATACCGAAGTCATTCTGCATCTGCGGCAGACGCAGAACTGTGCTCCACTGGATACCACCGTTATACTCAATACCTATTCCGTTTCCTTTCTTACCGGACTTGGTTGTAATCATAACAACACCGTTAGCAGCACGTGAACCGTAAAGAGCGGTAGCAGCAGCACCCTTAAGAATGGTCATATTCTCCACATCATCGGGGTTAACGGCATTTGCACCGTTACCGAAGTCATAACCTGCGTTAAGACCATCTGATGAATAATGGGCTGTGTTGTTCATAGGAACACCGTCAATCACATAGAGAGGCTGGTTGCTTCCGCTGAGAGAGCTGACACCACGGATGATGACAGACTGTGAAGCACCCGGGTCAGATGATGTAGCTGCAATCTGCACACCGGCAACCTTACCTGCCAGACTTGACATGATGTCGGCAGTACGCTTCTCGGAGATAGCGTCTCCCTTTACAGAAGTAGCGGAGTAACCCAACGCTTTCTCTGAACGCTTGATACCCATAGCTGTGACGACAACATCCTCAATCTGAATAGAACCCGGCTGAAGGGCAACGTTGATAGTTGTTCTACCATTTACCGGAACTACAGCATCGTCATAGCCCAGGAATGAGAACACCAAAGTACCGTTGGATGGTACTTGAATTGAATAGGCACCGTCAAGATTGGTAGTTGTACCTCTACCTGTTCCCTGAACTGCCACTGCGACTGCCGGCATTGGGCTTCCGTCCTCGGCCGATGTCGCAATTCCCGTAACTTGCATATTCTGAGCAAAGGCAAGCCCTGTGCTCAAAACAGCAGCCATCATTAAGAGAATTTTTCTCATAGACAATTTATTTAGTTTGACAATAGTTATGATTTACAGTTAAAAGTGCTTACCGAAGCCATCAAAGTTGTAGCCCAACTTTTGGAATCCAATTTGTATAAATATCTATCAAATATTCAAAAATTTTCATACATATTTTGACATTTCGCGCAAATATAGGCAATTCCAATTGAAATAATTCAAAAATAAACATCTTTTTTATATAATATTACGATAATGGAGAAGGTCAGATACAGATTTGTTTACAACCGTAGTGGGAATTTATGCGTAAACGGGAGTGCTCTTATACAGATTGAGGCATATCAGAATGGTAAGAGAAAATACTTCAGTACAAACATTTATATCAAGCCTAACCAGTGGGATAGAACCAGGGAGAAAATCAGGAATCATCCCAATGCCACAGGTCTTAACATGATGATATATGATGCCAGAAACAGGCTTGAGGCCATAGAAATTGAGCTCTGGAGAAATGGAAATGCCGTCAAACTTGACAAACTGGTTGAACTGGCACGCCATAGAGGATATAGCAAACCTGAGTGTCTGAAAAGTGATGCTACAGTATCAACGCTCATGAATAGATATATCGAGACTAGTCTGAACAGGCCAAATACCAAGCGCAATAAGATGACTACTTTGCACCTGCTGGATGAATTCAGACCAAACCTCAATATTTCTGATATAAACATACCTTTTTTAAAAGAATTCGAAAAATGGATGAAAGACAGGGGTTGTGGAATCAACACCATAGCAAAGCACCTGACGCATCTTAAGACGTTTCTGAACTCTGCCGAGAACCAGGGGGCAATGGCACATGGACAAAACCCATTCAATTCCATAAAAATCACCCATGGCAGCTATCATAGTTCATATCTTTCGCCAGCCGAACTGGAGTTGCTGGAACAATACTCCAGTTGCATGGAGAGGAGCCCTCTGGATATTGAGACAAAATGTCTTGATGCGTTCCTGTTCTGCTGCTATACGGGAATGAGATACTCTGATTTTATAAGACTCTCAAGCACAAATTTTGATTTTAGGAGTAAAGAATGTTGGCTTAGTTACAAAAGCGTCAAGACCGGAGTGGATGTAAAGATTCCTCTTGGATTGATGTTTGAAGGTAGGGGGTTGGAACTGATTGAAAGATACGGAGATAATTTGTTGGATTTATTTGATTTGCCATCTAATGCGGTGACGGACAGAGTACTGAAGAAGGTGTATCATAAGGCGGGATTGGAGAAGCATATTTCGTTCCACTCGTCCCGGCACACCAATGCAACCATTCTGCTTTACAAAGGGGTCTCTGTGACTACTGTGCAGAAATTGCTGGGCCATAAGAAGATCGGAACGACCATGAGATATTGTGCAATAATGGACCAGACAATAGTGAGGGAGTTGAAGAAGTACTGTAACTAATCAGTATCATAAAAGACATTTTATTTAAGTGTTATATGTCATAGACAATTGTTGAGACCTGTCTTGTGAAAGGTCAAAGTTGGGCTACAACTTTGATGGCTTCGGTAAGCACTTTTAAATGAAAATCATAACTATTGTCAAACTAAATAAATTGTCTATGAGAAAAATTCTCTTAATGATGGCTGCTGTTCTCAGCGCAGGCTTTGCCTTCGCTCAGAATCTGCAAATTACAGGTATAGCTACCTCAGCTGATGACGGTAGTCCTATGCCGGCAGTGAATGTCTCTGTTGAGGGCACTACAACAGGTACAACAACTGATTTGAATGGAGCTTACTCAATTACCGCTCCTTCAAACGCTTCACTTAAGTTTTCTTTTGTGGGTTATGATGATGCTATTGTTCCGGTAAACGGACGCAGGGTTATCAATGTAACTCTTAACCCCGGTTCCATTCAGGTTGATGAGGTTATCATCACCTCTTACGGAACCTCAACAAAAGGTACATTTACCGGCTCAGCTTCAGTGATTGACTCCAAGAAGATTGAACAGCGCGTAGTGTCAAACGTAACCAACGCCCTTGCCGGAACAATGGCAGGTGTTCAGGTTCAGAGTTCAAACGGTCAGCCTGGCACATCAGCCAAGATCGTTATCCGTGGTGTGGGCTCAATCAATGCCGGAACGACTCCTCTTTATGTTGTTGACGGAATACCTTTTGACGGTGACCTTTCTTCAATAAACACTGCCGATATCGAGAGCCTTACCGTTCTTAAGGATGCTGCCTCAACAGCCCTTTACGGTGCACGTGGTGCCAATGGTATCATCATGATCACAACCAAAAGCGGTAAATCATCCAAGGCTGTCATTAATGTTGACGCCAAGTACGGTGTTAACAGCCGTGGTATCAAGAACTATGACGTTATCAGTGATCCCGCTGAGTATATGAAGGGTGTTTACACATCTTTATATAATGGTCAGATTGCTGCCGGTAAGGATGCTGCTACCGCTCATACTTATGCAAACAACAATCTGTTCACCAGCAACGGTACAGGTTATAAGATCTATACGATTCCCGACGGTGAGGGTCTCTTCCTTGAAGATGGCACCATGAACCCCAATGCAACTCTGGGCTATTCGGACGGTACATTCTTCTATACTCCCGATAACTGGGCTGATGAGATTTTCTCAAATAATCCCCGTAAGGAGATAAACGTAAGCGTATCAGCAGGTGATGAGAAGTTTAATTATTTCATCTCTTACGGTAATCTGGATGACGAGGGTGTCATAACCGGTTCAGGTTTCAAGAGAAACTCTGTAAGACTGAATACCGAGTATCAGGCAGCCAAGTGGCTGAGAGTAGGCGGAAGCATCTCTTATTCAAACTCTACCAGTTATTATCCCAGTGAGCAGACCACTACCAATTCTTCAGGAAACGCATTCTTCCTGGCCAACTCAATCGCTCCGGTATATCCTATCTTCGTCCGTGACGCTGACGGGAAGATAAAGAAGGACGAAGTTTCGGGTAAGCCTATTTATGACTATGGTGAAGGCGTAAGCACCAATCAGAAGAGAAAATATATGCAGATTGCCAATCCTGCCGGTGACCTTGCATATGATAAGAGAGAGTATCTGATGGATATTTTCCACGGTAACTGGTTTGCCAAGTTAACACCCGTCAAGGGCCTTTCATTGTCAGCCAAGTTCGGTCTTGACATAGACAATACAAGATACAACAATCTTGGTAATCCTTACTATGGTCAGTCAGCAAGTTATGGCGGTTATGTAACTCAGAGCGCAGACCGTACAAGTGGCTTTGACCAGCAGTATATAGCCAATTATAACATCACACTGGACGGTCGTCATGCAATTGACATTACCGCAGGTTATGAAGGATATGAACTGAATCTGGCTTCTGTTGCCGCACAAGGTAACATGCTGTATAACCCCGACCAGGTGTTTGTAGACAACACCATCAACCAGAAGAACGGTTACGGTTCTGCAGACCAGTATTCAACACAGGGCTTCATCGGCCGTGTTAATTACGGTCTTGATGAGAAGTATATCTTCAGCGCTTCATTCCGCAGGGATGCCTCTTCACGCTTTGCCAAGGAGAACCGTTGGGGTAACTTCTATTCAGCATCAGCTGCATGGGTTATCAGCAACGAGGACTTCATGTCAGACCTTGACTGGGTTGACCTCTTTAAACTGAAAGCATCATTCGGTCAGCAGGGTAATGACCAGTTGGGTAACTATTATCCCTATATGGACCAGTATCAGATGTCAGGTGCCAACAGCGTTTTCTCAACCACTCTGATCTACAAGGGTAATCCTGATATCACATGGGAGACCACCACTTCTTACAACGCCGGTTTTGATTTCGCCCTGTTTGATGGCAAACTGCAGGGATCTCTCGAATATTTCGGACGCAAGTCAACCGACATGTTGTACTACAAGCCGGTTAGCCCGTCACTGGGTTATTCCGAAATCCCCATGAACGTTGGTTCACTTCTTAACAGTGGTGTGGAACTTGAACTTAACTATACCGCTCTCAAGAACAAGAATATGCAGTGGGATATCAATTTCAATGCAACTTCTGTAAAGAACAAGATTCTGGAACTTCATCCTGACCTTGATGGTAAACTCGTTGACGGTAGCAGAATCTATGAGGAGGGTGAATCCATGTACAGAATGTATCTCGTAAAATATGCAGGCGTTGATCCTGAGACCGGTAAGGCTCTCTATTGGACCAAGGATGCCAATGGCGACGAGGTTAAGACAGACAACTGGTCAAATGCAAGCCAGAATAACAAGGTTGCAACAGACGATATCATGCCTAAGGTTTATGGCGGTTTCGGAACAACATTCTCCGCTTACGGATTTGACCTCTCAGCACAGCTCTCATATCAGTTGGGCGGTAAGATCTTCGATTCAGGCTATCAGGTGCTCATGCATGGTGCCAACTCATCAAATATGGGTAGAAACTGGAGCACTGACATAAGGGATGCCTGGACTGCCGAAAATACTGATACTGATGTTCCAAGACTTGGTAACGATAACGGCAACCAATATGCCAACTCTACTTCTGACAGATGGCTGGTTAGCTCAAATTACCTTTCAATCAATAACATCACTGTCGGTTATACTCTTCCGTCAAGTTTAACCAACAAGGTTAAGATCAGCAAGATGCGTATCTATTTCTCTGCTGACAACCTGGCTTTGCTCACAGCAAGGAACGGTCTTGATCCCAGACAGAGCTTCACATCATCAACCACTTCAAGATATACTGCAATCAAAACTCTTTCAGGTGGTCTGAATCTGACTTTTTAAATGAAAACAATTTAGAGTAAAAAGATATGAAAAGTAAAATATTATTTGGATTGTCGCTGTTTGTTCTGGTAGGTTGCGTAGATATGGAGACCCAGCCGGGTGGTGCTACCGTTACTTCAAAACAGCAGGAGGAGATTGGTATTACCAATCCCGAAAATTTCCTTAAGACAAGTATCAACGCCATTTTCGCGTCATTGAAAGCTTATATGCCTGTTACTGGAGAGAACGGTACCGGTGCTAAACGCCACAATGACTTTGGTTATCCTTCAATCATGATGTTCACTGATGCCAACGGCTTTGATGTGGTTTCAGAGGACAACGGTTACAACTGGAGCGGTAATGAACTTGATTATTCAGACAGGGTTTATACATCACAGGAGTCACTGATTGTATGGAATACTCTCTATAAGATGATATTCGCTGCCAATGATGTGATTTCAAAGGTGGACCCCGAATCAGATGACCCTATCGTAAGGTTCTATGCAGGCCAGACTCTTGCCGTAAGAGCTTTTGACTATTGGGTAGGTGCCCAGTTGTATCAGTTCAACTATACCACTCACAAGGACAGTCTCTGCCTGCCTCTTATTACTGATGAGAATGCTGTTGAGGCTGCTACCGAAGGTTGCCCCAGAGCAACAGTTGAGCAGATATATACCCAAATCCTTAAGGATATTGATGCCGCTATTGAGTGCCTTACCTTTGCTCAGGAGAATGGCGTTTATCGTGATGACAAGAGATATATTGATCTCGCTGTTGCTTATGGTATCCGTGCAAGGGTTAACCTTACCATGGGTAAGTGGGCCGAGGCTGCAAGCGATGCACAGGCTGCAATTGACAATTCTGATGCAGTGCCTTCATCATTGGAAGTGGCATCACGTCCTGCTTTCTGGACAGTTGATGAGCCTAATTGGATGTGGGGTATAATCATTGACGAAACCGATGATGTCGTATTGTCAGGTATCGTCAACTATCCTTCACACATGGGTTGCCTGAACTGGGGTTACTGCCAGTACAGTGGCGGACGTCAGATTAACAAGGCTCTCTTCAATACAATCAGTGCCACAGATGTCCGTAGAGGATGGTTCCTTGATGAGGATGGTCATTCGGATAATCTTACCGATGAGGAAAACTCCTTTATGTTTGATTATATCGAGTATCCTCCCTATACCCAGTGCAAGTTCGCTCCATACAAGAATGTTCTTGATCAGGATAATAATGCCAATGATATTCCTCTGATGCGTATAGAGGAGATGTACCTTATTCTGGCCGAGGCTAAGGCTATGAGCAATGCATCCGACGCAAAGACTGTTTTGACAGACTTTATCAAGACTTACAGGGATCCTTCATACGAGTGCCCCGATGTAACCGGAAAGGATCTTCAGGACGAGGTTTGGCGTCATCGTAGAATCGAGTTGTGGGGTGAGGGTCTTTCATGGTTTGATATCATGAGACTTGGCAAGGGCGTAGACCGCCGTGGTGCCGGCTATCCCAGTGAGAATACAATCTACAATATTCCTGCCGGCAGTCCGATACTGTTGTGGAGAATTCCTGAGGCAGAAATAGAGGCTAACAAACAGATTAGCGCCGAGGATAACAATCCTGACGCTCCTGCTCCTGAGGCTGTAGATGATATCGATTAATCAGGATACACTGATTCCTGAGGGCCGGATTCCAAGTCCGGCCCTCTTTTTTTACTCTTTCTTGACTATAATAAAGAATAAGGGCCGGACTTAAAGCCCGACCCTTATGTTTTTACGCTGTAAAGTATTACTTCTTGTTTCCGCAGTACTCGTCAGATACTGTCAGTTTCTTGCGGCCCTTGGCTCTGCGTGATGCAAGTACCCTGCGGCCGTTAGCTGTGGCCATTCTCTCACGGAAACCGTGCTTGTTCTTTCTCTTCCTGTTGGAAGGCTGAAATGTTCTTTTCATCGTTATATATTTTTATTGTTTTCTGTCCTGATTCGGGAATCGGAGGGCAAAGGTAGTTTCTTTTTTCATAATATGCAAATTGCTTCTCTTTTTTTGTCTAAAGTTTTGTCTATTTGCCTCATTACACTACTTTTGCAAAACCAAACGAATTCATTATTAATAAACAGAACAAATAGACTTTTATGATTCTTTGTCAAGACATCAAGATCGGCACCTGCATCAATCTGGAGGGCCAGCTCTATTTCTGCATTGATTTCCTGCATGTAAAACCCGGTAAGGGAAACACATTTGTACGTACCAAGCTTAAGAACGTGGTTAACGGCCGCGTGTTGGAGCGTACTTTCCAGATCGGTTTCAAGCTGGAGGATGTCCGTGTGGAGCGTCGTCCCTATCAGTATCTTTACCAGGATGATATGGGCTATATCTTTATGAATCAGGAGAACTTTGAGCAGGTTACAATCATCAAGGACCTAATCAACGGTGTTGATTACCTTAAGGAGGGAGAGGTTGTTGATGTTGTCACCAATGCCAACACAGGTGAGATCCTGTTCGCAGACCTGCCAGTAAAGGTAGTCCTGAAAGTTGTTTATACAGAACCCGGCCTTAAGGGTGATACGGCTACCAACGCCACCAAGCCCGCCAAGGTTGAGACCGGCTGCGAGGTTCGCGTACCTCTGTTCATCAATGAAGGTGAGCTTATTGAGGTCGATACCCGCGACGGATCGTACCAGGGCCGCGTAAAGGCATAGCAGATGAATGAATAAGCCAGACAAGCTGAATCTTAAGCAGTGGGCCTTAGAGGATCGCCCCCGTGAAAAGATGAAGCAAAAAGGCGCAAGCGCGCTTACAAACGCTGAGTTATTGGCGATTCTGATACACACTGGAAACACTGAAGATTCGGTGGTGGCTTTGACACAAAAGGTGATGGCTTCCTGCCGCAACAGTCTTTCCGAACTTGGAAAACTTAGCGTCGGGGAGCTATGCTCTTTTAAGGGAATAGGTGAGGCCAAGGCAATTACAATCCTGGCCGCATGTGAGTTGGGCAGACGCCGCAAGGAGGAGGAGCCTGTGCGTAAGCCTGTAATCAGGACGTCCCGTGACATATATGACTGGTTCTATCCGGTTATGGCCGATAAACAGGTTGAGGAGTGCCACGTGCTGCTTCTTAATCAGGCCGGCAGGGTAGTGGGCAGCATACTTGTCAGTCAGGGAGGATTGTCCAGCGCATCGGTCGATGTCCGCCTGATAGTACGCGAAGCGATTGTACACAGGGCTACTGCTATAGCAATGTGCCACAATCATCCTTCGGGCAACCTGATGCCCAGCCGTCAGGATGACGGGCTGACTACAGCAGTAAGACAGGCCTGCTATACTATGGATATATCACTGCTGGATCATGTGATATTTACGGACGGCGGTTATTACAGTTATGCCGACCACGGTAGGATATGATAAGAGATGAGTGAGAAGTTTGATATAGAGGAGAAAGTGGTAGAGGTACTCAAGACCGTTTATGATCCTGAGATACCTGTAGATATCTATAATCTTGGATTGATTTACAAGGTTGATGTTGATGATGACGCAAACGTGGTCATCGACATGACTCTTACTGCGCCCGGATGCTCTCTGGCGGATTTCATAGTAGAGGATGTGCGTCTTAGGGTAGAGGGGCTGGAATGCGTCAGATCGGCCACAGTGAATCTTGTCTTTGAGCCTGAATGGGATAAGGACATGATGAGTGAAGAGGCCAAACTTGAACTTGGACTTATATAAAACACAGCGATATGAAAGGTGTTTATTTCATCTCCGATGCGCATCTGGGCTCGTGGGCTATCAGCCACCGCCGTATGCAGGAACGCCGTCTGGTGCGTTTCCTAGATGACATCAAGGACAAGGCGCAGGCAGTCTATATGCTGGGCGATATGTTTGACTACTGGTATGAGTACAAATATGTGGTCCCAAAGGGCTATACCCGTTTTCTTGGTAAGATATCAGAGCTGACTGACAGCGGAGTGGAAGTTCACTATTTCATAGGCAACCATGACATCTGGATGTTCGGATATCTGGAGCGTGAATGCGGCGTCATACTGCACAAGGAACCGCTCACCGTTGAGATTATGGGTAAGGAGTTTTTTCTGGCTCACGGTGACGGAATGGGTGATCCCAGCCGTTCTTTCAGGTTGTTGCGCAAGATATTCCGGAACCGATTCTGCCAGTTCCTGTTCTCTCAGCTTCCCACCCGCTGGAGTATGTGGTTGGGTCAGCGCTGGGCCAAGAAAAGTATGGAGGACCATCGCCTGAACGGAGGAGACAAATACCTGGGCGAGGATAAGGAGTTTCAGGTTATTTATGCCAAGGAGTATCTCAAGACTCACCCGGATATAAACTACTTTATATTCGGCCACCGGCACATAGAGCTGGACCTGATGCTTAGTCATTCATGCCGCCTTATGATTCTGGGGGATTGGATAAGCCAATATACCTACGCAGTGTTTGACGGCAAAACCCTTACGATGAGCAATTACCTTGAAGGAGGTGACAACAAATAATTGAGAATTGAGAATTGAAAATTGAGAATTTAAAAAAGCGTTCGGTTTTTCCGAACGCTTTTTTAATGTCGCGGGAATTAACGCAGGTGCCTGTTAATTCTCAATTCTCAATTCTCAATTCTCAATTGACCAGCGCCATCGTATCTTGTGCTATCATAAGCTCTTCATCGGTCGGTAAGACTACCACCTTGACCTTTGAGTCGGGAGTGCTGATTATTCCGTCCTTGCCGAACATTATCTTGGCATTCTGCTCCTTGTCCAGCTTGATGCCCAGGAACTCAAGACCCTCACATACGGCCTCGCGGACCTCATGACGGTTCTCGCCTACGCCACCGGTAAATACAACCACGTCAACGCCACCCATTGCAGCAGCAAAGGCGCCTATGTATTTCTTGATGCGGTAAGCATACATCTTCTTGGCCAGAGCGGCACGCTCGTTGCCAGCCTCCATTGATGCTGTAACCTCACGCATATCGCTCGATGCGCCCGATATACCAAGCAGACCTGACTTCTTGTTAAGCAGGTTTGACATACCGGTGCTGTCCAGATGCTCCTTTTCCATAAGGAATGTAACAGCACCTGCGTCAATATCACCGCTGCGTGTGCCCATCATGATGCCCTCCAGAGGAGTGAGTCCCATTGTGGTGTCAACGCTCTTGCCGTCCTTGACTGCGGTGATTGAACCGCCGTTGCCTATGTGGCAGGTGATTATCTTTGAACCCTCAGGTTTGATGCCCAGGTACTTGCAGATCTCGCCCGATACAAAGCGGTGTGATGTTCCGTGGAATCCGTAGCGGCGAACGCCATACTTCTGATACAGCTCGTAGGGAATTGCATACAGATATGCGTAATCAGGCATGGTCTGATGGAAAGCTGTGTCAAATACACCTACCTGGGGAACGTTTGGCAGCAACTCGCTTACGGCGTTCACACCCTTAAGATTGGCAGGATTGTGCAGCGGGGCAAGATCGTTGCAGGCTGCAAAAGCCTCCAGCACATCGGGTGTGAGTATCACGCTCTTGTTGAACTTCTCGCCTCCGTGCACCATGCGGTGACCAACTGCATTGATCTCATCAAGAGACTTGATAACGCCATACTGGCTGCCGGTAAGTATCTCGAATATGAACTTTACACCTACCGTGTGCTCGGGAATCTCCTTCTCTATAACAACCTTGTTGCCGTCCTTATCGGTCAACTTAAGGAAAGACCCCTTCATGCCTATCTTCTCAATGCCACCCTGTGCAATGACGTCGTTCTTATCCATGTCAAACAGCTTGTACTTGATTGACGAGCTGCCGCAGTTCAATACCAGTATCTTCATCTTGTCTTATGCTTTCTTGGCTGCCATTGCCTGGTTGGAGGTGACAGCGATCATTTTATAAACGTCATCAACTGAGCAGCCGCGTGATAGGTCGTTCACGGGGCGTGCTATACCCTGAAGGATAGGGCCGATGGCCTGGGCATTGCCAATGCGCTGAACCAGCTTGTATGCAATGTTGCCAACTTCCAGGTTGGGGAATACAAGTACGTTTGCACGGCCTGCAATCTCCGATCCGGGAGCCTTGCTGGCACCTACTGACGGAACGATGGCGGCATCTGCCTGGAGCTCACCGTCAATCTTGAGGGTGGGAGCCAGTTCCTTGGCCTTGGCAAGTGCGGTTGTAACCTTGTCAACAACCTCATGCTTGGCCGAACCCTTGGTTGAGAAACTCAGCATAGCCACACGAGGCTCGGCGAATCCTGCTACGGCTGTAGCGGTTCCGGCCGATGCAACTGCAATCTGTGCCAGCTGGTCTGCATCGGGTACGGGAGTAACTGCGCAATCGGCAAATACCATAATGCCGTTCTCGCCGTACTGCGGGGTCTGGGTTATCATAATGAACGCGCCCGATACCACCGAAATGCCGGGAGCGGTCTTGATTATCTGCAGGGCAGGACGGAGCACATTGCCTGTGGTGTTGCGTGCACCGGCCAGCTGACCGTCGGCATCACCGTTCTTGATGATAAGACAACCCAGATACAGAGGGTCAAGCACCTTCTGCTGAGCCTCCTCTATGGTCATACCCTTGTTCTTGCGCAGTTCAAACAGCAGGTTTGCATAAAAGTCCTTCTTGGGGTTGTTCTCCGGGTCAATGATTGTGGCCTTTGAGATATTCTTGAGACCCCACTGTGAGGCGAGTCCCTCAATTTCCTGCCTGTTACCTATGATGATAAGGTCTGCCACACCGTCGTCCAGAACCCTGTCGGCTGCCTTAAGAGTACGCTCCTCGGTACCCTCGGGCAACACAATGCGCTGCCTGTTCTGCTTAGCCCGCGCAATGATCTGCTCCATTAATTCCATATATAAATGCTTAAATTGTAAACTCTACTTAGCAAAAGCACCGCAAAATTAATCTTTTTCCAATTACCATCCACCATAATAAATAATAAATGGTAAAACGCAAGAGCAATTCTATTGGGGCGAAGCGAGTATGCGAGCGAGAGCGGCCGGAGGCCGCCATGTTCGCTAATGCGAACTAAAAAAAGGAATGGAATAAGAAGGGCTCGCCCCTTCTTATTCCGGTTCAAGCCCGTGGTCCCGTCTACGAAGAAAGGAGGCCGATCTTCGTAACGGGACCCGGGATTGAACCGGGGACCTCATGATTATGAATCATGCGCTCTAACCAGCTGAGCTATCCCGCCATCGCTCTGTAAGCGGCTGCAAAGGTAATGCCGTTTTTTGATACATGCAACATTTAAGCGTCATATTTTTATTGGAAATTTATCTTGTATAGATTTGGAAATTAAAAGGTTTTAATATTTCTTTGCATTAGAACATGGGCGGAACGGAGTTTGGAACTTGGGTCTGCCTTTAAGATCAATACAATTATGGCTACCGAGAAAACTATACCTACCAAGTTGAAAGTTGTTTTGGAATATGGACTCAGCTCACAGTCTGTTCCCATGATCTGGGAGGCAATATCCACCGCGCCGGGATTGACATCTTGGTTTGCCGATAATGTACTTGCAGATGGAAAAAACTACAGTTTCATGTGGGGGAAACACGAACAGCGTGAGGCGGAACTAATAAACTGCCGTCAGAATACATACGTTCGTTTTCATTGGCTTGATGATGAACCCGGAACATTCTTTGAGATGAGGATCATCAAGAATGACCTTACATCAAACTACTCTCTTGAAATAACTGATTTTGCCGATTCTGATGCCGAGGATGATGTCCGCAGTCTATGGGATACCTCTATTGATGCCCTACGGCGCTGTGGTCTCTGATTTTTGACCATCTGTTTGTTGCAAAAGTTGCCCAATTGTAGTATTTTCGCAGTTTGGAAATTTTTGCACGTCTGAATGAGACCGAAAAGACTGGATATCTTTATTCTTAAGAGCTTTCTGCTGCTATTCGTGGCGGCGTTTGCCATCTGTCTTTTCGTATTGCTTATGAATGTACTTTGGCGTTATGCCGAGGATATCATAGGTAAAGGTCTGGATTTTGCATTCCTGGCCAAGTTCTTCTGGGAGTTTGCTTTGACTCTGGTGCCCGAGGCCTTGCCGTTGGCTGTGCTGATGGCATCTCTGATTACTTTCGGTAATTTTGGTGAGCGTCTTGAACTTCTGGCCATGAAAACGTCCGGCATACCCTTGCTCAGGATAATGCGTCCGGTTATGATATTCTCCATTATTCTGGCCGGAGTGTCATTCTATTTCCAGAACGTTACCGTACCGCATGCGGCCAAGAACCTTTATTCCCTGATATTCTCTATTAATGAGAAAAACCCCGAGTTGGAGATTCCTGAAAGGGTCTTTTATAATCAGATACAGGGTTTCAATATGTATGTCAGACATAAGAACTTTGACTCAGGAATGCTGTATGACGTAACTATATATGACCATCGTGACGGATATGAGAATCTCAATGTCATAGTGTCCGATTCGGCATACATGGAGACAACAGCCGATAAGCACCATCTTTATCTGCATCTGTTCAGTGGTGAACAGTTCGGACAGGAGAAGGATATCGACAGTGAAGGAAAACCGTACCGCCGCGAAGGATTCCGTGAAAAGCACATACTTCTGGAGTTTAATTCCGATATGAAAGAGGCACCTGAAGGTCTTGTGAGTTCGCAGGCCATGAGCAAGAACATGAATGAGATAAAACACACCATAGACTCCCTGTCAAATAACCAGGACAGCATAGGACTCGGAAACATGAGCGAATTCAGGGCAACCGCCATGGTTACGTACAGGATGATGAAGGCGGATTCCGCCGCTTTTGAGAAGCTGGCTTCAAAACACATCAGCGCCGACAGTGTGTTTGCCGTTTCCAGCCGTAATGCCCAGGTTGACATCAAGAACACTATGCGTAACAAGATTCAGACGCAGTCCAGTGACCTGGCCATCAAAAGCTCAAATATGTACTATGGCGACAAGACAATCCGCAAGCACTGGATACAATGGATGAAGAAAATCACCAATTCTTTGTCTATCCTGATATTCTTCTTTATTGGCGCACCTTTGGGCGCTATAATAAGAAAGGGTGGTCTGGGCGTCCCTGTTATAGTATCGGTGTTTACATTCATCCTTTTCTATATCACTTCAGTTTCGGGAGACAAGATGTATCGTGAAGGCGAATGGAGTATAGTGGGGTGCTGGTTCAGCGTAATGGTACTTACTCCATTGAGTGTTTTCTTTACTGTAAAAGCCAACGGTGACTCTACTCTGTTCCAGTTTGATGTGATAACAGAGTTCTTCAGATACTGGTTCGGAACCAAAGTCAGCCGCCATGTGACACGAAAGGATGTGGTTATAGATGATCCCGACAGGAGTGCCTGTCTGGATTCATTGGTTTCGATAAAAGAGAGTAGCGAAAGACTGGAGCGTTCATCGCTGCTCAATGGCATTCCCAATTACCGTGCATTGTTTTTTGGCCAAGTCGATTCTTCCGACCTCTCCGGCCTGAATGATGAGTTGGAGAATCTTGTAACAGAACTTGGCAACAGTCGTGACCGTATGGTGATAGAGATGCTGAACGGATTCCCGATACTGCAGATTCACGGTGTCCAGCCCCCGTTCGCTAAAACCTGGTGCAACAGACTGACCGGCATTTTTTTCCCGATAGGGATATTGTTCGAAATCAGGGCATGGCTGTTTGCCCGTAAACTGAAACGTCAGATGCGGAAAACGTCAGAAAATGCAAATAAACTAATTGATTATATAACAGACAGCAATAAATAAGATGGCACAGATTTCAGATCGAGTCAACAGACTTGCGGCATCGGCAACTTTTGCCATGTTGCAGAAGAGCAATGAATTGTCGGCACAGGGTGTCGATGTGGTTAACATGAGTGTGGGCGAGCCAGACTTCAATACCCCGGATTATGTGAAGAAGGCGGCCATTGAGGCAGTTGAGCAGAACTATTCCAAGTATTCTCCCGTTCCTGGTTACATGTGGCTGCGCAAGGCCTGCAGTGACAAACTCAAACGTGAGAACAATCTTGATTACGAACCGGCAGAGATTCTGGTTTCTACTGGCGCCAAGCAGTCATTGTGCAATGTCATAATGGCAATAATCAATCCGGGCGATGAGGTTTTGCTGCCTTCTCCCTGCTGGGTAAGTTACCCTGAGATGGTAAAGCTGGCCGGCGGTGTTCCCGTTGTAATCAAGGCAGGTATTGATCAGGACTTCAAGGTTACAGCCGCTCAGGTTGAGGCTGCCATCACTCCCAAGACAAAGGCTATCATGATATGCTCGCCATCAAATCCTACGGGGTCGGTCTATACCAAGGATGAACTGGAGTCAATCGCCAAGGTTCTCAACAAATACCCGGATGTATTTATCGTCTCTGATGAGATATATGAACATATCAACTTCATTGGCGGACACAACAGTCTTGCACAGTTTGTCGATAAGGACCGCATAGCCGTCATAAACGGCGTTTCCAAGGCATATGCGATGACAGGCTGGCGTATCGGTTTCATGGCAGGCCCTCAGTGGCTGGTAAAGGCCTGCAACAAGCTTCAGGGTCAGTATACAAGTGGAACATGCTCAGTGGCCCAGAAGGCTGC
The DNA here is from genome assembly GCA_902802285.1 of uncultured Bacteroidales bacterium. GTDB lineage: Bacteria > Bacteroidota > Bacteroidia > Bacteroidales > Bacteroidaceae > Colenecus. The sequence goes on along the minus strand of CADCLI010000021.1, from coordinate 19,033 downwards.
CCAAGTCGCGTTTGACGGTCCTCAGGATGATGTCGAGAAAATGCGTAAGGTGTTCCAGAAACGTCGTGACCTTATAGTGTCTCTGGCCAAGGAGGTTCCGGGATTTGAGGTCAATAATCCGCAGGGAGCATTCTATCTGTTTCCCAAGTGCGATTCATACTTCGGTAAACGATACGGCGATAAGGTCATAAACAGCGCCGAAGATCTGGCAATGTATTTGCTTGAGGTAGGACATGTTGCGACTGTTGGCGGTACCGCTTTCGGTTCACCCGAGTGCATCCGATTCAGCTATGCTACCAGTGAAGAGAAAATCATTGAGGCTTTCCGTCGTGTCAAGGAGGCTCTGGCAAATCTCAAATAAGACAGGTCCGATTCTCAAGACATAAATAAAGAGAGAGGGTTCCGAAAAAGAACCCCCTCTCTTGTTTTGTCGTCCTAAGGATTATTCTCCCGGGTGGATAGCCTCTGACGGGCAGACACCGGCGCAAGTGCCGCAGTCTACACAAAGGTCAGGATTGATTGAATACTTGTCGCCCTCTGAGATAGCCTCTGACGGACATTCATCGATGCATGTTCCGCAAGCGATACAGTCGTCACTGATTACGTATGCCATAGTTGTCTTTGTTTTTGGTTTGTGGATGCAAAAATACATACTTTTGGGTACTCTGCCAAATGGGTTTTGATTTTTTACAATAACTGGACCTTTTCATCGTTTTTATAGGGATGATTAAGAGCCGTGGATTATTAATAGGGTTGTTGATAGGCACCCTGTCTCTGTTCGCTCCCTCTGTGGGCGCGGGCCGCCTTTGTGCACAGGAACGTAAAATTCAGAACCGTCCGTTCCTGGATGACAGAGTGTGGCATTACGGTTTCCTGGTGGGCCTGAATATTCAGGACATCAGACTGGCCAATAATGGCAATGCCTATGTAAACCAGAACGGAGGCGTTGAGTATTGGTATGCCGATGCTCCGGAATATACACCCGGATTCAGCGTGGGTGTATTGGGCGAACTGAAGGCCAATGACTGGCTGTCGGTAAGAATCGTGCCTACCATGTATTTTGGCGATAAGAAAGTCGTTTTCAAGGAGCAGCGGAGCGGAAAGGTTGCAGAGCAGTACCTCAAGTCTACCTATCTTGCTGTACCGTTGGATCTCAAGATAAGCGCTGCCCGTTTTAACAATTATCGTCCCTTCCTGATTACCGGACTGGCTCCGACTGTTGACCTTACTGTAAAGAAGGGCAAGGAATTGCTTGTGGAACGTTCTGACCTCATGTTTGAGATAGGCATGGGCGTGGACCTTTATTATCCTTTCTTCAAGATGATTCCTGAACTCAAGTTCTGTTTCGGACTCAAGAACGTCCTGGATAGGAATAGGACTGATCTGACTGATCCTGCGCTTCTTAAATATAGCAATGCAATTGACAAAGCACAGAATGGGATGATAATCCTTACACTGTATTTTGAGTAATCGGTTAACCGTTCGCCGGTTTTTGGGAAAAAATATTTTGCTTAGAAAGAAAAAGATACTATCTTTGCGCCGCTTTATGCGATCGCTGTCAAGGAAGAGTAACTTGGTATGTCGCTCTAGCGTATGATAAACATTGAAATTTCCAGAACAATGGATTTAATCAAAATTGCAGAACAGGCATTTGCTACCGGTAATGAGGGCAAGTTTCCCGCATTCAAGTCAGGTGACACCGTAACAGTAGCATACCGTATCGTTGAGGGTAACAAGGAGCGTATCCAGCTCTATCGTGGTGTGGTCATCAAGATCAGCGGTCACGGTGACAACCGTCGTTTCACAGTTCGTAAGATGTCAGGTACCGTTGGTGTCGAGCGTATTTTCCCCATCAGTTCACCGGCTATAGACAGCATTGAGGTGAACAAGGTTGGTAAGGTTCGCCGTGCCAAATTGTACTACCTGCGTAATCTCACAGGTAAAAAGGCACGTATCCGCGAAAAGAGAGTCAACGGTTAAATCGCCTGTCAATAAGAATAAAGCGGTATCCTTCAGGATGCCGTTTTTTTTGTCCCTTCAACACTGCGTTTATCCGGATTAAGGTGATTCAGGGTCTGATGGTACCGTCAAGCAGATGTATGGTTCTGTCTGTTTTTGAAGCCAGAGACTCGTCATGGGTTACAATTACAAAAGTCTGTCCCAATTTATCTCTCAGACTGAAGAACAGATTGTGCAGTTCTTCCTTATTCTTGCTGTCAAGACTTCCGGAAGGTTCGTCGGCCAGTATTACATCAGGTCTGTTGGCAAGCGCACGTGCTACTGCTATACGCTGTTTTTCACCGCCGGAGAGTTCGCCGTGGCCTGTCCCATGCTGCTGCCGCCAATCAGCATAGGTATAGTGATGTTTTCAAGTGCTGTGAATTCGGGCAACAGCTGATGAAACTGGAATACAAATCCAATATGTCTGTTGCGGAAAGCCGAAATCTCTTTCTCGTTCATTCCGGTTATGTCCTGACCGTCGTAGAGCACGCTTCCTCCGTCCGGTTTGTCAAGCGATCCCATGATCTGAAGCAGGGTGGTCTTGCCGGCGCCGCTAGGCCCGGTTATGCTGACAACTTCTCCTCTTTCAACTTTCAGGCTTATTCCCTTCAGTACCTGTAGCGTACCAAAACTTCTTGTTATGTTGTCCAGTTCAATCATTTGCTGTTTAAATGCGATTACAGATGCAAAAATATACGCTTTTGGCTGATTTCGGGCTATAGTTTTGAGTTTTTATGCTTTATGCGCATTCTATTTTTCAAATGAAACACTAATTTTGCGGCCAAATTATTCAAATCATAACAGATATATTATGCGAGTAGCAATTGTTGGAGCCAGCGGTGCTGTAGGACAGGAGTTCCTGCGTGTGCTGGAAGAGCGTAATTTTCCGCTCGATGAGTTGGTTTTGTTCGGGTCATCCCGTAGTGCCGGATCATATTACACCTATGGCGGTAAGAAGATCCAGGTCAAGCTTCTGCAGCATAACGATGATTTCAAGGGAATTGATATAGCTTTCGTATCGGCCGGTGGCGGCACCTCCGAGGAGTTTGCCGAGACTATCACCAAGCACGGTGCAATTATGATTGATAACTCAAGCGCATTCCGTATGGATCCCCAGGTCCCTCTGGTGGTTCCTGAAGTTAATCCGGAGGATGCTTTGGTGCGCCCCAAGGGCATCATCGCCAATCCTAACTGCTCGACAATCATGATGATTGTGGCACTTAAGGCCCTGAATGACATATCGCCTGTAAAGAATGTCCAGGTGTCAACCTATCAGGCTGCCAGCGGTGCCGGTGCGGCTGCAATGAAAGAACTTGAGGAGCAGTATCGCCAGGCCTTGGCAGGTGAGGAGGTAACTGTAAACAAATTTGCCTATCAGTTGGCATTCAACCTGATTCCCCATATCGATGTATTCAAGGAGAGCGGTTATACCAAGGAGGAGGAGAAAATGTTCTATGAGACACGTAAGATGTTCCACAATGACATCAAGTGCAGCGCCACATGCGTGCGCGTTCCTGCTCTGCGTTGTCATTCTGAGGCCATATGGGCCGAAACCGAGCAGCCTGTATCAGTTGAGGCTTTCCGTGAGGCTGTTAAGAACGGTGAAGGCCTTGTGCTGATGGATGATCCTTCCAAGAAGGAGTATCCAATGCCACTGTTCCTGGCCGGTACAGATCCCGTTTATGTGGGCCGTATACGCAAGGACATAGCCAATCCCAATGTGATGTGCTTCTGGATTGTGGGTGACCAGATCCGTAAGGGAGCCGCCCTTAACGCCGTCCAGATTGCCGAGTACCTGATAAAACAGGGAGTCGTAAAGTGATTAATTGAGAATTGAAAATTGAGAATTAGAGAGAGGCTTGCGAAAATCGCAAGCCTCTCTCTAATTCTCAATTTTCAATTCTTCTTCATCTTACTGCGCCACAAAGCGCTCATCTCCTCCAGAGTCTTGCCCTTTGTTTCGGGAACCATCTTCAGTACGAAGATTGCCGACAGGATAGAGAATCCGGCATAGATGAGGTAAGTGCCTCCTATGCTCCATTCGCATAGTGACGGGAATGTTGATGATATCACATAGTTTGAAATCCACTGGGCGGCAACTGCGATTGCAACTGCGTTGCCACGGATGGTGTTGGGGAATATTTCAGATATGAGAACCCAGCAGATCGGGCCCCAAGACATCATGAACGATGCGGTATAGATAATGATGAATACCAGCGCTGCCATTCCGATGACATCGCAGAAAGACAGGATGCTCAATGCTATCATACCGATGGCCATGCCGATGGAACCTACGATAAGCAACGGCCTGCGGCCCCACTTGTCGACTGTAAGTATGGCAACGACAGTGAACAGTATGTTGACTACACCCATAACCACAGTCTGGATCATTGCAGCGTCACCGCTTGAGCCCATATTCTGGAATATTCGGGGAGCATAGTAGAGCACCACGTTGATTCCGACTGCCTGCTGGAAGAATGAGAGCAATACGCCGACTATGATCACAAGAATACCATATGAGAACAGGCTCTCCTTCTTCTCTACGAGAGTGTCCTTGATTTCCTGCAGGATCTCCTGGGCGCGACCTGCACCATTGATACGGGTGAGTACCTCCATGGCCTTCTGGGTGTTGCCGCGCATAACAAGATAACGCGGAGTTTTGGGAACCAAAAGCAGCAACAGTCCGAATGCTCCTGCCGGGTAAGCTTCACTTACAAACATCTTGCGCCAACCGATATTGACCATGGCGGCCTGTATCAGTTCGGGTGTATCTGCCAGTCCGCTGCGAATCAGGGTATTGATGGCATAAACAACCAACTGACCGAATATGATGGCAAACTGGTTGCATGAGACCAGTGTTCCGCGTATCTGTGCCGGTGCCACTTCTGCTATGTACATGGGGCAGATGGCAGAAGCCATACCTACGCCGACACCTCCCAGTATACGGTAGAGAATGAATGCCCACATAAGTCCCTTGGTGGCCTCGCCAGGCTGGAAGAATTCAAAGTTAGGACGGAACAGGAATTCCGGCATGTAGCTTCCAAGCGCAGAAAGGAAGAATAGTACTGATGCAAAAATCAGGGCGTTCCTACGGCCTAGTCTGGTGGCCATCATACCGGAAATAAGTCCTCCGATGATGCAGCCTATCAGGGCTGATGAAGTCACAAAACCGTGAAGGCCTGTTGAATAGTAGTCTCCAAGTCCGCTTGCAAAGAATTTCTGCAAAGCCTGTTCGGCTCCGGATATGACTGCGGTGTCATATCCGAACAGCAGACCGCCTATAACGGCAACTGCGCAGATTCCATAAAGGTAGGCTTTGCTGCCTGTCTCTTTGTAATTGCTCATAATGATGTTTGATGTTTGGTAATAAGAGGTAGGTTAATCACACACTGAGGAGCAAATATAGCAAATAAAAACAATCGCGTACATATTACGCTGACTATCTTCTGATTTTTTTTGAAGAAAAAAGAGTAACAAGCTAGTGTAGTGTAAAGAATATTTACTGGGCATATTTGTCCGGCTTGCTGTTTTCGGCAAATAATGCTATCTTCGCATATACTCTATCGGATTAACCGTTTTACATTTATTCAATATGGAACAGAACTCTAATGGACAGAAACAACTTCAGATTGAGCTTAAGGACGAGACGGCTCAGGGAATCTATTCCAATCTTGCGATGATCACTCATTCGTCATCGGAGTTTGTGATGGATTTTATAAGTATTCTTCCTGGTATGGCAAAGGCTCAGGTTAAGTCCAGGGTTATCATGTCACCGGAGCATGCCAAGCGTCTGCTTATGGCGCTAAGGGATAACATCTCCAAGTATGAGGATTCTTTCGGGACTATCGAAATGAAAGCTCAGAAGGGTACTTATATGCCACCTATCTCTGATTTTCACGGAGAGGCGTGACAGCCACAGTAATAAGCCGGATTTGAGGCGGGCGTTTAGATGCGTCCGTCTTTTTTTTGTGCTTTTTGCAGTTAAAAGTTTAAAAAACTATTGGTTTGCCTTTGTGTTATGAAAGAATAGCCGTATCTTTGCACGCCAAAATTTCGGATTTACTATTTAATATATAATAATTAAAAAACAAAAAACATGCCAACAATTCAGCAGTTAGTACGCAAAGGACGTCAGGTCCTGGAGGACAAGAGTAAGTCTCCGGCCCTGGATTCCTGCCCTCAGAGAAGAGGCGTTTGCGTAAGAGTTTACACAACGACACCTAAGAAGCCTAACTCAGCCATGAGAAAGGTTGCTCGTGTCCGTCTTACCAACCAGAAGGAGGTTAACTCCTACATCCCCGGTGAGGGCCACAATCTGCAGGAGCACTCAATCGTGCTTGTACGCGGAGGTCGTGTAAAGGACCTTCCCGGTGTACGTTATCACATTATCCGCGGTACTCTTGATACCGCCGGCGTTAACGGTCGTCTCCAGAGACGTTCCAAGTATGGTGCCAAACGTCCTAAAGCAGCTAAGAAATAATCAATAACAGTTTTGGTCAGTAGATTGAGGTTGAGTAAATGTCCAAGCGTGGACGTTGAAGAATCAAAAACGACAGCCCGAACAAAACAAAAGAGTTAAGATGAGAAAAGCAAAACCCAGAAAGCACGTCATACTTCCGGATCCCGTATTCGGCGACGTAGCAGTGACCAAGTTCGTGAACCATCTCATGTATGATGGCAAAAAGAACACTTCATTTGAGATTTTCTACGAGAGTCTGGACAAGGTAAAGGCAAAACTTCCCAATGAGGAGATGTCTGCCCTCGAGATTTGGAAGAAGGCTCTTGATAACGTAACACCTCAGGTTGAGGTTAAGTCCCGCCGTATCGGTGGAGCTACTTTCCAGGTTCCTACAGAGATCCGTGCTGACCGTAAGGAATCCATCTCTATGAAGAACCTTATCTCATTCGCCCGCAAGCGTGGAGGTAAATCCATGTCAGACAAACTGTCTGCCGAGATCGTAGACGCATTCAACAGCACTGGTGGTGCTTTCAAGCGTAAGGAGGATATGCATCGTATGGCTGAGGCCAACAGAGCTTTTGCACACTTCAGATTCTAATAATACTGCATGTCAGATCAGGATTTACATCTCACGAGAAACATCGGCATCATGGCTCACATTGATGCCGGAAAGACTACGACCTCTGAGCGTATTCTTTACTATACGGGATTAACACATAAGATAGGTGAGGTACATGACGGTTCCGCTACCATGGACTGGATGGTTCAGGAGCAGGAGCGCGGTATTACCATTACCTCAGCTGCCGTTACCACTCATTGGAAGTGGCAGGAAAACACATACAAGATCAACCTTATTGACACTCCGGGACACGTGGATTTCACTGCCGAGGTGGAGCGTTCACTCCGCGTTTTGGACGGTGCGGTTGCAGTGTTCTGTGCAGTAGGCGGCGTTCAGCCTCAGTCTGAGACCGTTTGGCATCAGGCCAGCAAGTACGGTGTTCCCCGTTTGGGCTATGTCAATAAGATGGACCGTTCGGGTGCTGATTTCTTCGGAGTCATCACCCAGATGAAAGAGATCCTTAAGGCAAACGCCTGCCCGATAGAGATTCCTATCGGTCAGGAGGAGTCTTTCAAGGGAGTTATAGACCTTATTAAAATGAAGGCCATCTACTGGCGCGATGAGACACTTGGTGCAGAGTATTCCGTTGAGGATATTCCGGCCGATCAGGCTGATGAAGCCCAGCAGTGGCGTGACAACCTTCTGGAGAAGGCTGCAGATTTTGATGACGAGATGATGGAGAAGTATCTTGAGGATCCTTCAACCATCACTGAGGCTGAGATTCTCCGTGCAGTACGCAAGGGCTGCATCAGTCAGAAGCTGGTTCCCGTGGTTTGCGGTACATCATTCCGCAACAAGGGCGTTCAGCCTCTGCTTGATTATGTCTGCGCATTCCTGCCTTCACCCATCGATTGCGGTGGCGTTGACGGTTTCCTGCCGGGTTCGGAGAATGAGACCACTCACCGTGATCCCCGCTCTGATGAGAAGACGGCCGCTCTGGCATTCAAGATTGCAGTTGACCCCTATGTAGGCCGTCTTATCTTCTTCCGCGTATATTCAGGTAAGGTGACAGCCGGAAGCTACATCTTCAATACCCGCAGTGGCAAGAAGGAGCGCGTAAGCCGTCTGTTCCAGATGTACTCCAAGAAGCAGATACAGGTTGATGAGGTCAGCGCAGGTGATATAGGTGCAGTAGTTGCCCTCAAGGATATCCGTACCGGTGATACCCTCTGCGATGAGGATGCACCGCTGGTATTGGAGAGCATGGACTTCCCGGATCCGGTTATCAGCATCGCTGTAGAGCCCAAGACTGAGAAGGATATGAGCAAACTTTCCGATGGACTGGCACGTTTGGCCGAGGAGGATCCTACATTTACCGTCAAGGTTGATGAGGAGTCCGGTCAGACCCTGATCTCAGGAATGGGTGAGCTTCACCTTGATATCATTATAGACCGTCTTAAGAGAGAGTTCGGTGTAGAGTGCAATCAGGGTCGTCCCCAGGTCAGCTACAAGGAGTCAATCTCCAAGACAGTCCAGCTGCGTGAAGAGTATAAGAAGCAGACCGGTGGTAAGGGTCATTACGCTTGCATCGTCGTTGAAATCGGACCCGCCGATCCCGATTGGAAGGGTGGTCTCCAGTTTATCGATGCCACCAAGGGTGAGGCTCTGCCCAAGACCTACCTGCCTGCTATCGAGAAGGGCTTTACCAATGCCATGAAGAATGGTGTTCTGATGGGTGCTCCAATGGATTCACTCAAGGTTACCGTTCTGGATGGTAAGTATCACCCCGTAGATTCCGATGCCCTCTCATTTGAGGTTTGTGCAACCAACGCGTTCCGTAACGCCTGCGTAAAGGCCGCTCCCGGTCTTACAGAGCCTATCATGTCGCTTGAGGTTGTCACCCCGGAGGAGAGCATGGGTAATGTTATAGGTGACCTCAACAAGCGTCGCGGTCAGGTGGAGGGAATGGAAACCAACCACTCCGGTGCCAAGGTTGTCAAGGCACACGTTCCTCTGGCCGAGATGTTCGGTTATGTCACCGCCCTTAGAACTATAACATCGGGCCGTGCCACATCTTCAATGTCCTACGAGCGTCATGCCGAGGTTTCAAAGCAGCTCGCCAGACAGGTTGTAGAGGAGCAGGGCGGAAACGTATCACTGTTATAATATATAAGGTATAAGAGAGAACGCGGCTTTCAGATAGCAAATGACTCTTATCGGGAGCCGCCGGAAAATGAATAATAACAATTAAAACTTAAACAATGAGTCAGAAAATCAGAATCAAACTGAAGTCTTACGACCACAATCTCGTAGACAAGTCAGCAGAGAAGATCGTCAAAACCGTAAAGGCTACAGGTGCTATCGTAAGCGGACCTATTCCACTTCCCACACACAAGCGTATCTTTACTGTTAACCGTTCAACTTTCGTAAACAAGAAGTCACGTGAGCAGTTCCAGCTCTCTTCATTCAAGAGACTGATTGACATCTACAGTTCAACTGCCAAGACAGTTGACGCTCTGATGAAACTCGAACTCCCCAGCGGTGTTGAGGTTGAGATCAAGGTTTGATGCAAAAGTGAGTGAAACAAATTTTTTTACAGTAACTTAATTAATATTTGAAATGCCAGGATTATTAGGAAAAAAGATCGGTATGACATCGGTCTTCGGTGCTGATGGAAAGAATGTTCCATGCACCGTTATCGAAGCAGGTCCTTGCGTGGTTACTCAGATCAAGAGTGTTGAGAAGGATGGCTATGAGGCTGTTCAGCTCGGATTCGAGGATGCTAAGGAGAAAAATACTTCTGCTCCTCTGATGGGACACTTCAAGAAAGCTGGTGTAACTCCCAAGAGACACTTGGCCGAGTTCAAGGATTTTGACGGTGCACTCAATCTGGGTGATGTTATTACCGTCGAGTTGTTCAACGACGCAAACTTTGTTGACGTTGTTGCAGTATCAAAAGGTCATGGTTACCAGGGTGTCGTTAAGAGACACGGATTCGGTGGCGTAGGTCAGCAGACCCATGGTCAGCATAACCGCGGACGTAAGCCCGGTTCAATCGGTGCCTGCTCTTATCCCGCTAAGGTTTTCAAGGGCATGCGTATGGCCGGTCATATGGGTACTCAGCAGGTGACTACTCAGAACCTTCAGGTTCTTAAGGTTATTCCGGAGCACAACCTTCTTCTTATCAAGGGTTCTATTCCGGGTTATAAAGGTTCAATCGTTTCAATCTTGAGGTAATGGAAATCAGTGTATTAAATATAAAAGGTGAGGATACCGGCAGAAAGGTAGTCCTTAACGATGCTATTTTCGGCATTGAGCCCAACGATCACTCCATCTACCTGGATGTGAAGCAGTTCATGGCCAACCAGCGTCAGGGTACGCATAAGTCAAAGGAAAGAAGTGAAATCAGTGGCTCAACCAAGAAACTTGGTCGCCAGAAAGGTGGTGGCGGTGCCCGTCGTGGTGATATCAATTCACCTGTACTGGTAGGTGGTGCCCGCGTATTCGGTCCCAAACCACGCGATTACAGCTTCAAGGTAAATAAGAAAGAGAAACAGCTTGCACGCAAGTCAGCTCTTTCATATAAGGTACAGGAGAACGCTCTTATAGTAGTTGAGGACTTCACATTCGAGGCTCCCAAGACCAAGAGTTTCATAGAAATCTTAAACAATCTTAAAGTTTGTGATAAGAAATCTTTGTTTGTCCTGCCCGAGAGCAATAATGTCGTATCTTTGTCGGCCCGTAATTTACAGGGTACCAAGGTCGTCAACGCTTCATCAGTAAATACTTACAGTATTCTGAACGCTGACGCTCTTGTCATGACTGAGAATGCGATTAATGTCATCAACGGTATATTAGAATAAGGAGGCTTGATCATGGGATATATAGTTAAACCCCTCGTAACGGAGAAAATGAACTCCATTACTGAGAAGTTCCCCAACAGGTTCGGTTTCATCGTTCGTCCTGAAGCCAACAAACTGGAGATTAAGAAGGAGATAGAGGACCTTTATAATGTCACTGTGGTTGATGTCAATACATCTTACTACATGGGCAAGACCAAGTCCCGTTATACCCGCAGAGGTCTTTCGAAAGGCCAGGCCAACGCCTACAAGAAGGCTATCGTAACTCTGAAAGAGGGTGATACAATTGATTTTTATAGCAACATTTAATAGAAATGGCAGTACGTAAATTCAAACCCACAACCCCGGGTCAAAGACACAAGATTATTGGTACTTTCGAGGAGATTACTGCATCGGTACCAGAAAAGTCTCTTGTATTCGGAAAACTCGCTACCGGCGGTCGTAACAACGACGGTAAGATGACTGCCCGCTACATTGGCGGTGGTCACAAGCGTAAGTTCCGTATCATTGATTTCAAGAGAAACAAGGATGGGGTTCCGGCAACTGTTAAGACAATCGAGTACGATCCCAACCGTTCGGCACGTATCGCTCTGTTGTTCTATGCAGACGGAGAGAAGAGGTATATCATTGCACCTAACGGCCTTGAGGTAGGCGCAACACTGATGTCAGGTGAGAAAGCAGCTCCTGAGATCGGTAATGCTCTTGCACTTAAGGACATTCCCGTAGGTACTGTGATTCACAACATCGAACTGCGTCCCGGTCAGGGTGCAGCTCTCGTCCGTTCAGCCGGAAATTTTGCCCAGCTGACTTCTAAGGAAGGTGACTACTGTGTAATCAAGCTTCCTTCAGGTGAGGTTCGCAGAATACTGGGAGCCTGCAAGGCTACAATCGGCAGCGTCGGCAATTCAGATCATGCTCTGGAGCAGTCCGGTAAGGCTGGCCGTTCACGTTGGTTAGGACGTCGTCCTCACAACCGTGGTGTTGTAATGAACCCGCACGATCACCCGATGGGTGGTGGTGAAGGCCGTCAGTCAGGTGGACACCCGCGTTCACGCAAGGGCTTGTACGCTAAGGGTCTCAAGACCAGACATCCCAAGAAGAGCTCAACGAAGTATATCATCGAGAGAGCCAATAAGAAATAACTTTTAACCTGAGTACAAAATGACACGTTCACTTAAAAAAGGTCCGTATATTTACAAGAAGCTCGAGGACAAGGTGCTTGCCATGAATGAAAGCGGCAAGAAGGTTGTTGTTAAGACTTGGGCTAGGGCATCGGTGATATCCCCCGACTTCGTGGGCCATACCATCGCAGTTCATAATGGTAACAAGTTTATCCCTGTTTACATCACGGAGAACATGGTTGGACACAAGCTCGGCGAGTTTGCCCCCACCCGTACTTTCCGCGGCCATTCCGGTAACAGGAAATAAGCTTCATTGTTTATTTTGAAATAAATAAAGATAATGGGAAATAGAAAACATTTGGCAGCCGAAAAGATAAAAGAGGCTAAGAAGACCCAGTACTTTGCCAAACTGAACGATGTTCCTTCATCACCCCGCAAGATGCGTCTTGTTGTAGACATGATCCGCGGCATGGAGGTTAACCGTGCACTTGGCACACTGCGTTACTCAAATAAGGCTGCTTCTAAGGATGTAGAGAAGGTGCTTCGTTCAGCTATTGCCAATTGGGAGCAGAAGAATGAGCGCAAGGCCGAGGCCGGCGAGCTTTTCGTAACCAAGGCTTACGTTGACGAGGGTGTAACCCTTAAGAGATTGAGACCCGCCCCGCAGGGTAGAGGTTACCGTATCCGCAAGCGTTCCAATCATATTTCGCTTTTCGTGGATACCAAGGCAGCTGCAACAAGTACTAACGACAATCAGGAGTAAGAAATGGGACAGAAAGTTAATCCGGTTAGCAACCGTTTGGGAATTATCAGAGGTTGGGATTCCAGTTGGTTCGGCAAGTATGACGAGCGTCTGGTTGAGGACAATGAGATCCGCAAGTATCTGAATGCCCGTCTGGCAAAGGCCAGCATATCCCGTATTGTCATTGAGCGTACACTCAAGCTCGTTACCATCACCGTATGCACAGCCCGTCCGGGTCTGATCATCGGTAAGAATGGTTCTGAGGTTGACAAGCTTAAGGAGGAGTTGAAGAAGATCACCGACAAGGAGATCCAGATCAACATATTTGAGGTTAAGAAGCCTGAACTTGACGCTGTTATCGTAGCTAATAACATCGCCCGTCAGGTGGAAGGTAAAATCGCATACCGCCGTGCCATAAAGATGGCTATCCAGAACACCATGCGTATGGGTGCCGAGGGTATCAAAGTTCAGATTTCAGGCCGTCTTAACGGTGCTGAGATTGCACGCTCTGAGATGTACAAGGAGGGTCGTACCCCCCTGCACACTTTCCGTGCCGATATTGACTACTGCCAGGTAGGTGCCATCACCAAGGTTGGTGTTCACGGAATCAAGGTATGGATTTGCCGTGGAGAGGTTTATGGAAAGAAGGATCTTGCCCCCAACTTCACTCAGACCAAGGAGATGAGCCGTGGCGGCGAGCGTGGTGGAAAACCCTTCAAGAAGAGAAACAGAAGCAATCGCTGATTGCAATTGTCAAACTGAAACATTAAGATTGAATTATGTTACAGCCTAAGAGGACAAAATACAGAAGAATGCAGAAAGGCCGCTGCAAGGGCAATGCCATGCGTGGCAATCAGCTTGCTTTCGGTTCATTCGGCATCAAGTCTCTTGATACCTGCTGGATTACCGGTAGGCAGATTGAGGCAGCTCGTGTCGCAGTAACACGTTACATGCAGCGTCAGGGTCAGATCTGGATCAGAATCTTCCCCGACAAACCTATTACAAAGAAGCCTTTGGATGTACGTATGGGTAAAGGTAAGGGTGACGTAGAAGGTTACGTATTCCCCATCACTCCCGGACGCATCATCATTGAGGCTGATGGCGTACCCTTTGCCGTTGCCAAAGAGGCTCTCCGTCTGGCCGCTCAGAAGCTTCCCGTTACAACCAAGCTGGTTGTAAGACGTGACTATGATTTTAAGAATGAAAACTAATCAAGCCCGTTCATTATGAAGAATTCAGAAATCAGAGAGTTGTCAACTCAGGAGCTGATCGAGCGCATTGAGACCGAGTCAGCCAACTACAAGGTGATGGGTTTGAATCATGCCATTTCTCCGCTGGAGAATCCTTCTCAGATTGCCAAGCTCCGCAAGACAATCGCCAGAATGAAGACTGAGCTGAGAAAGCGTGAACTTAACAAGTAAAAACCAGGTTCTATGAATGATAGAAATTTGCGCAAAGAGCGCCAGGGTGTCGTAATCAGCGACAAGATGGACAAGACCATCGTGGTTCTGTCTGTCTTCAAGGAGAAGCACCCTATCTATGGTAAATTTGTCCGCAAGACAAAGAAGTACCATGTTCATGACGAGAACAACGAGTGCGGTATCGGCGATACCGTCCGCATCATGGAGACCCGTCCTCTGAGCAAGACTAAGAGATGGAGATTAAAAGAAATCGTTGAAAAGGCTAAGTAATCATGATACAGACAGAATCCAGACTCACAGTTTGTGACAACAGCGGCGCCAAGGAGTGCCTCTGCATCCGTGTACTTGGCGGAACCAAGAAGCGTTACGCTACTGTAGGTGACACCATCGTGGTTACCGTTAAGAGCGTTATTCCTTCAAGTGATATGAAGAAGGGTACCGTTTCAAAGGCACTGGTAGTTCGTACCAAGAAGGAGATCCGTCGCGCTGACGGTTCTTATATCCGTTTCGACGACAATGCCTGCGTGCTTCTGGCTAATACAGGCGAAATCAAGGGAAGCCGTATCTTCGGTCCGGTAGCACGTGAGTTGCGCGCCGTTAACATGAAGGTCGTTTCATTGGCTCCTGAAGTACTTTAACTTTAAAAAAGTAAAGAGTAATGAGTAAGTTACATATTAAAAAGAACGACACCGTATATGTCAATGCCGGTGAGGACAAAGGCAAGACCGGTAAGGTGCTGAAGGTGCTCGTCAAGGAACAGAGGGCCATTGTTGAAGGCGTTAATTTCGTCTCCAAGCACACCAAGCCCAGCGCCAAGAATCCTCAGGGTGGCATCATCAAGCAGGAGGCGCCTATCCACATTTCAAACCTCAACCCCGTTGATCCCAAGACAGGAGCACCCGCCCGTATCGGTCGCAGGAAAGACGCAGAGGGTAAGACCGTACGTTATTCAAAGAAATCAGGAGAGGAGATCAAGTAATGAGCACTACTGCAAATCTTAAGAAAGAGTATGCCGAGCGTATCGCTCCGGCACTTAAGGAGAAATTCCACTATACTTCTTCAATGCAGATTCCTGTCCTGAAGAAGATCGTGATCAATCAAGGCATGGGTAAGCTTGCCATTGCTGATAAGAAGATCATTGATACCGCTATCGCTGAACTTACCACTATCACAGGTCAGAAGGCAGTCGCTACAGTATCAAAGAAAGATATCGCAAACTTCAAGCTCCGTAAGAAAATGCCTATCGGCGTGATGGTGACACTGCGCCGTGAGCGTATGTATGAGTTCCTTGAGCGTCTCATCCGCGTGGCTCTGCCCCGTATTCGTGACTTCAAGGGTATTGAGAGTAAGTTTGACGGCATGGGTAACTACTCACTGGGTATCCAGGAGCAGATTATCTTCCCCGAAATCAACATCGACAGCATTTCGCACATCCTGGGTATGAATATTACCTTCGTTACATCTGCCAAGACCGATGAGGAGGGTTACGCATTGCTCAAGGAGTTCGGTCTGCCGTTCAAGAATGAAAAATAATAAAGTAGAGATATGGCAAAAGAATCAATGAAGGCCCGCGAGGTTAAGCGTGCCAAGATGGCTGCCAAGTACGCAAAGAAGCGTGCTGCTCTTAAGGAGATAGTTCGTACCGGTGAACCTGCCGCCGCTTATGAGGCTGCTCAGAAGCTCCAGGATCTTCCCTACAACTCAAATCCTATCCGTCAGCACAACCGTTGCAAACTGACCGGACGTCCCAAAGGCTACATCCGTATGTTTGGTCTTTCCCGTATTCAGTTCCGTGAGATGGCATCTCAGGGCCTGATCCCGGGCGTACGCAAGGCAAGCTGGTAATTCAAAAAAGCTAGTGAGTGTTAATTAAATATTGTCAGGGAGTCCTGATCAATTTAAAAACAATTTTATGACAGATCCTATTGCAGATTATCTGACGAGGCTGCGCAATGCCATTCAGGCAAAGCACAAGGTGGTAGAGATACCGGCCTCAAATCTCAAAAAAGACATCACAAAGATTCTTTTTGAGAAGGGTTACATCCTGAACTACAAGTTCGTGGAGGATGGACCTCAGGGGACCATCAAGGTCGCTCTGAAATACGACCCGGAAAACAAATGCAACGCAATCAAGAAACTGGTGAGAATTTCTTCTCCCGGTCTGCGTCAGTACACCGGTTATCGTGACATGCCGAGAGTAATCAATGGTTTGGGTATAGCTATTATATCCACATCAAAAGGTGTTATGACAGACAAGGAGGCCGCACAACTCAAGATTGGTGGTGAGGTTCTTTGCTACGTCTATTAATTGAAGGAGATATACTATGTCAAGAATCGGAAAATTACCTATTCATATCCCTGCAGGTGTTACAGTAACATTTCAGGATGGCGTGGTTGCAGTGAAAGGCCCCAAGGGCTCACTGTCACAGAGTATTGATCCTTCCATCAAAGTGTCAATCGAGAACGGAGTCATCTCCCTTGAAGAGAACCCCGATGCTCTTCAGGACAACCCCAAGCAGCGTCATGCCTTCCACGGCCTTTATCGCGCTCTGGTAAACAACATGGTTGTTGGTGTTTCTGAAGGTTATAAGAAAGAGATGGAAATCGTAGGTGTAGGTTACCGTGTATCAAACCAGGGCAACGTTATCACTTTCGAACTTCTTCACTCTCATTCAATTGTATTGGTTTTGCCCGCCGAGATAAAGGTGGAGACCAAGTCAGAGAGAAATAAGAACCCGCTCATCACTCTGGAGTCCTGCGACAAGCAGCTTCTGGGTCAGGTATGTGCCAAGATTCGTTCTTTCCGTAAGCCTGAGCCTTACAAGGGTAAGGGTATCAAGTTCGTGGATGAGGTACTCCGTCGCAAGTCGGGTAAGTCAGCCGCTGCCAAGTAATTAACATTTAAAGATGTAACATTATGTCAGCAAAAACAGAAAGACGAAATAAGATTAAGTTCCGCGTTCGCAACAAGATTTCAGGTACTCCTGAGCGTCCGCGTATGAGCGTTTTCAGAAGCAATAAGCAGATTTACGTTCAGATCATTGATGACCTGGCCGGTAAGACTCTTGCTGCAGCTTCATCACTTGGCATGGCTAAGATGTCAGGTAAGGAGCAGGCTGCCAAGGTTGGTGAGCTTATTGCACAGAATGCCAAGGAGGCAGGTATTACCACAGTGGTATTTGACCGCAACGGTTTCCTGTATCATGGTAGAGTTAAGGAACTGGCTGATGCCGCACGCAAGAGCGGTCTCACATTTTAAACTACGATTGCTATGACAAATAAAGTTAAGGTTACAAACGATGTCGAGCTTAAAGACAGGCTCGTTGCTATCAACCGTGTAACTAAGGTTACAAAGGGTGGTCGTACATTCAGTTTCGCCGCTATCGTAGTAGTAGGTGACGGCAATGGTATCATCGGTCTCGGTCTTGGTAAGGCCAGTGAGGTTACAGCAGCTATCGCCAAGGGCGTTGAGGCTGCCAAGAAGGAACTCATCAAGGTTCCTGTGCTTAAGGGTACAATTCCTCACGAGCAGACAGCCCGTTACGGTGGTGCTGAGGTTTTCATGAAACCCGCAGCTCCCGGTACCGGAGTGGTAGCAGGCGGTGCTATGCGCGCCGTTCTGGAGAGTGTTGGTATTACTGATGTCCTGGCCAAGTCTAAGGGTTCTTCAAACCCCCACAATTTGGTAAAGGCTACTCTTAAGGCTCTCTCAGAGATGCGTGACGCCAAGACTGTAGCACAGAACCGTGGTATCAGTCTCAGTAAGGTATTTAACGGATAAGGAGGTTACAGATATGGCAACAATTAAGATCAAACAGACAAAGAGTCGTATTGGTGCTCCTGTCGATCAGCGTAGAACTCTTGATGCACTTGGTCTCCGTAAGCTCAACAGAGTCGTTGAGGTTGAGGACAATGCTTCAATCAGAGGAATGATCAATAAGGTTCATCACCTGGTGACCGTAATCGATTAACTTTTAAAAATTGAGAACTATGAAGTTAAATACATTGAAACCGGCAGAGGGCTCAACCCATTCACGTAAGAGAATCGGCCGCGGACCTGGTTCAGGTCTGGGCGGTACTTCTACCCGTGGTAGCAAGGGTGCCAAGTCACGTTCCGGTTATGCTAGAAAAATAGGTTTTGAAGGTGGTCAGATGCCTCTTCAGCGTCTTGTTCCGAAATTCGGATTCAAGAACATCAATCATGTTGAATACAAGGCTATCAATCTGGATATAATCCAGGCATTGGCTGAGAAGAACAACCTGGAGAAGGTTACTGTTGCAGATCTCGTAGCAGCCGGTTTCGTTTCTTCCAAGCAGTTAGTCAAGATTTTGGGTAAAGGTCAGCTTACCAAGAAGGTTGATGTTGAAGCTCACGCATTCTCCAAGAGTGCAACCGCCGCCATCGAAGCTGTAGGTGGAACCGCTATCAAACTTTAATAAGATGGATGAGAATCTTCTGAAATACATCGTAATCTTTGTAGTTGTCGCTCTTGTCGCCTACGTTGTCATTAAGAACTGGGAGACCCTTAAGAACATCTCAAAGATTGAGGATCTCAGGAAACGTCTTCTCACTACGGTGCTGTTCATTGCAGTTTATCGTCTGGGATCACATATCCTGCTTCCCGGTGTTGATGCCGATATGCTGAGCAATCTCCAGAGACAGACCAGCACAGGTCTTCTTTCTCTGCTGGATATGTTTTCAGGCGGCGCTTTCTCCAATGCTTCAATATTTGCATTGGGTATTATGCCCTACATCTCAGCTTCTATCGTTCTGCAGTTGCTTACCATAGCAGTTCCCAGTTTCCAGAAGCTTCAGAAAGAGGGTGAGAGCGGTCGTATGAAGATTAATCAGTATACCCGTTATCTGACA
>CADCLI010000020.1 GCA_902802285.1 uncultured Bacteroidales bacterium | reverse complement strand
CAGGTCCGATACATAACCCTTGAAATCCTCCATCTCTGTTATCTTGCGAAGCTCCTTGAGGACACTCTCTTTGCTGCGGCTGACTATCTGCTTGCCCTGATGGGCCGAAATGGTGCAGAATGAACATCCTCCGTAACAGCCGCGGTGTATTGTTACAGAATGGCGTATCATCTCATATGCCGGGATGCGTTTGCCGTTGTAGCGCGGGTGGGGCAGACGGGTGTAAGGCAGGTCATATATGGCGTCCAGTTCCTGCGTGGTAAGAGGCGGATACGGAGGGTTGACCACTATATAACGGTTTCCGGTTTTCTGGATGATGCGGTGGGCCTCAATCATGTTGGACTCCTCCTCAATGATGCGGAAATTGGCGGCTTGGGCACGCTTATCGGCAATACACTGCTCGTGTGGGGCCAGGACCTTGTCCTGAGCTGTTATTCCGCCGGGTACTTCACTGCACATGAATGCGGTCTGGGGTAGAGTGAGCAAATCCCGGATACGCCCCTGACTTATGGCGTCGGCCAATGCCACGGTAACCTTTTCGCCCATGCCGTATGTGAGATAGTCGGCACCGCTCATCTCAAGGATGTTGGGCAAAAGCTTTTCCTGCCAGTAGTCATAGTGGGTAAAGCGTCTGAGTGACGCTTCAATGCCTCCCAATACTACGGGAACATCGGGGAAGAGTCTCTTCAGGGCTTTTGTATAGACAATTGACGGGTATTCCGGTCTGCCGGTGTGACGGCCGTCAGGAGTATAGGCATCCTCCGACCGCAGACGCTTTCCGGCAGTGTAACGGTTGACCATTGAATCCATTGCGCCGGCCGATACGCCAAAGAAAAGTCTTGGTGCCCCCAACTTCCTGAAGTCACGCAAGTCATCCTGCCAGTTAGGTTGTGGTACGATAGCCACCCTGTATCCGTGAGCCTCAAGGACCCGCCCTATGACAGCTGTGCCGAACGAAGGGTGATCCACGTAAGCATCACCGCTGAAAAGTATGACGTCAGGCTGGTCCCATCCCAGCCGTTCGCACTCCTTTTTTGTTGTAGGCAGCCACTGAGGCATTATTGCTGGTCGGGTTGCGGTTCGGGATTTGATTTGTTCCAATCTTCATACAGGGCTATCAGGTTCTTAAGGCCGAAAGCCTTCATGTCGCGGTGATAGATAACGTCAATGCAGAGGTCCAGCAGGGCTTTGTCTGACCCCTGGGGAGTGGTGAGCAGTGAACGTATGTTCAGTTTGAGCTTGTCCAAAGACTGCTCGGTCACTATACCGCTGCTGTCTATCAGTAGCTGGAACAGTGAAAAACTGCGTATTGTGCGGAGATTCTCATCCGATACGTTGATGCTCCGTGTTCCTGATTCGTTTGCCTGGATAGTGTACATAATGATAGTATTTTAGTTTTCTGTCAGATACCTTAATACGGAACGCATCAGCTTGTCGCGCTCACGTTGGGATGTTATGCTCTCAAACGGGAAGCCAATTGTCAGGCATCTGCTTCCCTTCTCACCTTTAAAGCCTACTCCGGCAGTCAGGCCGCTTTGGGTGTAGGTGAGTTGCCGGGTTGCCTTGCCGACTGGAGATATTACATCGGGTCTGGTGACTCCGTATGCGTATTTTGTAGCCTGGCGCCTGATTTCGGGCTTGCTTCTGAGTCCTTTAACGGCATCGTCAGTAGCCGATGGCAAGGGGCCTTCCCATCTGTAATGAAGTACATTGGATGTGAACTGTTCATCATCCAGACTGGATATCATATCCGCTCCGACATAAGATCCGCTCGTAAACAGTTTACCGCCACTCTCCAGATACGTGGATATCCTTTTTTGCAATTCAGGTGGGAATGTGGAGTAGTCTTTACAGAACAGCGTATCCTGGAGCGAGCGTTTCTGCAGTCCCAGGATCAGGTCAACCACGCGGTAATGTGTAAGGTTGACCAAACCCTCCTGGACAGCATCGCGGCTGCATGAAACAAATGACCACCCGGTTTCAAGGATGGAATGTCCGTGCAGTTCAGGATAGTCAAAGGTGTTGCCGGCCAGAAGCGTTCCGTTCAGACTCTCATCGCTGGTGCCTAATGACACCTCCTCGGGTGAGTCTATGCTGTCCTTCAGGAAAATCTGCTGCGCACCGCACAGTATAGGAGAGCGCATGTACTGTACACCGGGGTCGGTGAGTATATCAAATCCCAAAGTAGAGTCTGTCTCAACGGTCTGGGGTGCGCCAAGGCGTTGGAATCCGTTTATGATAAGCACAGTACCTTTGCTTTCCGAAGCTATTGAGGCAGCCAGAGTCTCGGACGGCATACTCTCTCCGCCTTCATTTACAGCTGTTATGCGGAACCGGTAGATACGGTCTTTTTCGGGGGACTTAAAGGTATATCTGTTGTTCTGGCAGAATGTACCGTTGTCAAATCCTCCGTCATCAACTGCCGTATACACAACGTAGCCTCGGGGTGATGCCGTGGGTTCAAGTGGGTCAACAGCAGGTTCCCATGACAGGTCAAGGGTTGAACTGCCGGACACCTCAATCCTGAAATCAACTATCGGAAGCGGTTGGACTACATAGCTGCGGTCATGCAGGAAACTCTCGTATTTAAGAATAGACTTGTAGATGGACCGTGCAGCCATGAACCTGAAATTGGGGTTCAGAGCCAGTTTCACATCCCAGTAATTCTGGTGCGACAGGAGTTCAAGCAGCATGGACAGTATCTGTGGCTCACGGCTCTCGCAATAGTTCTTGTCCCATATCCCGCGATAGACCCATTCGCGCCCCAGACCGGCATTCATGTCTTCAATCAGCCCGGTCAGGACCATGTCGGTAAGGTCCCTGCTCAGATAACGTGAATGGCCTTCTCCCAGAAGTCTGTCGTTAAAATTGGTGGTGCAGATTCCCAGCGTGCCGACCAGACTGTCTCCGTAGGTGTATCCTGCGTCAGTGTGGAGCGCAAAGCACAATTCCAATGGAACGCCCGTTCCGGGATTGGCTTTGTTGAACACCGAGCCTCCCGAAATCCAGTTGACCATATACGGTCGGGTCCAGATGTCCTCACGGTAATCATCGGCACCGTTATACTTGTTGAATATGCTGTCCGGTGCTCCCGCGAACCTTGTGTAGTATTTGGCTCCCATATTGTAGCGGGGGGCTTTTATCTCAAGTCCTTCACGTATCTCAACTGCCGTTCCTCCGCCGAACCTTACCGCATCGGCATTGACGGTACCGTGCATGCGGCTGCTGTTGTCCAATGTGACCATACCCTGCGGGCTGCGGCCTTCACGGAAATGGAAAGTGCCGAGATATACCCATGTACCTCCACCCATCTGCTGGTTTACATGGAATGTGGTGGTGCCTCCGCTGTGGAAAACTATATAGCGGGCATCATCAATGCTGGTGGAGTCTGTCTGGTAGGTTACATAAACGGCGTAGTCACCGTCCTCAGGGATATCGGGAATCCACATGGCCGATGACATCACTATCCCGGGAGCGTCGCCGGCCTGAGCGGTGCGGGTGGGCAGTTTAAGGCTGTCTGGGCAAATGCGTAGGGAATCCTCCAGATAACCGCCTCCGTAAGACGTGTGCCATCTGCCGTCTTCACGGTAATTATCGGCCCCTGACTTGACGGTTACGCCGTTAGTCTGCCAGTCACGTTCACGTGATGTATAGACCACGGCACCGGCATTCTCAAGCATCGGAATCAGGTAAGGGTATGCGATGGATTGTGTCAGCAGATCCTCTCGTGTACAGTACAGCGGCGGACGCTGCCACTCCCACATCATGTCTTCATTGTCATAATACAGTCCATGGCTGGGAGTTACCGCCATGTGAATGTTGCCCAGACCTTTGGATGCGGTGTACGGGCGGCTGTCATTTGACACCCACGGGCGTCCGTCATAGAATGTGTTGTTCCACAGGTCATCCTGCCTAATCACGTTCCTGGCCCAGTTGGGGATGAGCTGCTCAATCGTGCGGTCGGCGGTATGGATAACCAGACTGTAACGTCGTATATCCTGCGGTAAAGACTCACGCAGGTTTGCATAGATTGAATCAATCAGTGAATGACGGAATCTCTGATAACTGAAATTCTGGTTAAGGTAGATGTCCAGACGGCGGCTGTTACGGTTTATTACGGTCCGGTCCACCTTGAGCGTCTTCAGGTCACAGTCGGCCTGATACTGCTCAAAATGGTTCTTGACCTTGGCACGGATAACGGCATCACTGGTCTGTGCCATCAGTCCGGAAACTGACAGCAGCATGACGGTCAGTGCCGCCAAAAGGGCACGCACGTACCGGAACATATACCAGGAAGGTTATTACTTCTTAAGTTTGGTCAGCTTGTCGATGACTTCTGTTATCTGATTCTGGAAGTCCTTGACAAGAGTGCGGTAGTATTCCTTGGCATTGCCCGGCTCTGTGTGGCTGATGCGGGCGTTGAAATCATTGTCAATGCGGAGAAGGTCAACGATCAGGGCGTCGGCTGCCTCTTGATCCGTACCGGGAACCAGCTCCTTGTATATAAGACACTCTGTAAAGATGTCACCAATGATATAATTGATGTCCTTTTTGAGATTCCTGCGACTTGCCATATAATTGCGCTTTATTGTTTACGCGAAAATAGCAAAAAAAACGAATGACACAAAGAGAACCGTCCCTTTTGTGTCATTTTGGAATGATAAAACTGATGGCACCGGGAATGATCTCCACATGGAAGTCATGCCCGGGGAGCATTTCGCCGTCCAGGCATATCTCTATCTGCTTTTCGGAGTGTATATCGACGCTCCGGCCCTGACGGTAAATGAAATGCCGGCTTGTCTTTGGGTCATCAAGATGCTGGCCTAAGGCGTATTTCTTGATCAGACTCAGGAACGTGATAAGGCTGACGGTCTTGCAGTAACCTATCTCAATAAGACCGTCGTCATTCCTGGAGCGGGGTGAGCAGAAGAATTCTCCTCCTACATAACAGTTGTTGCCCAGAGTACACAATAGCATGCGCTTCCCTTCATTTAGGAGTTCTCCGTCGGCCCGTACTTTGATGTCGTTGAACCTTCCGCAGAAAATAGCCTTCACGATACCCCAGCGATATGCGTTCTTCCATCCTTTGCGGCTCAGTCGGGCGCCTGTGGCGGCGACTATTGCGTCAAACCCGAAATTGCAGACGTTTATAGAGTACCGGTCATCGTTGACCTTGAGTATGTCTATCTTGTGCGGAGTGCCTTCAATCAGACTGCTTACACTCCTGAAATCCTTGTCCTTATAGTATTTGATGAAATCATTGCCGCTTCCGCAAGCCCAAACCGCCAGATGCTTGTTCCCGGCGCCAACCATTCCGCTGGCCACCTCGTTAATGGTGCCGTCTCCTCCGCAAGCCACGAAGCATGTTTCAAGGCTGGGATTTTTCTTGCAAAAATCCCTTACAAACTGTGTGGCTGCCCTTTCGGCAGTGGTCTTGTAAATTTCAAAATCCGGTTTAGTTTCCAGCTTATTCAGCTGCTCTTCTATCATCTGGGCATTCCCGGCCTTGCTGGGCTCATTGTTGACGATAAAGCAATAATGCATCTCTCTTACTCTTGAATAGGTAAAAAATCGTGGCACAAAGGTAACAAGAATCTATTAAAATTTGTAAAATCAAGCCGTAATTAATACCTTAGCGGTGTGAATCAAACTTGTATGATATGAAAAAGACAATTCTTACAGTGTTATTCATGGCATGTGCCGCATGTACGCTGCAGGCCATCAAACCGATAGAAACAGATGGTTTTGACAAATTCAATAACGCTTTCAAGCTGGATCTGGTCTCTGTGGGTTATCTGTCTCCACAGTTTGCATGGGAACATTATACTGATACAAGGTTTTCATACGGAGTCTCGGCCCAGGCACATTTTGTTAACCGAAGCACATTCGTAAGGGCTCTGAATGAAGGCGATGAGGTGCCTGCTACCGTCAAGCTTGACGGAAAGACATATGATCTGGACTGGTCAGGCCATCCTTCAAATTGGTATGCCGATGTAAATATGGAAGACGGAAAACATGAGGTCAAGTGGGACCGCAAATACGTAGGCATGATGGTATGTCCTGAGGGCAGGTTCTATTTCGGACGCAAGCCGGCACGGGGCTTCTATGCCGTCGCAAGAGTTGATGTCGGCCTGTTCCGTGAGACTTTCGTGGTCTCCAGGTCCAGGCTTTCATATGCCGAGGAGGATGCCATAATACAGAAGAGAAAGGATGAGGCCGCAGCAGCAGGGCAGGATCCCAACTCCGTATCAAAGACAATAGAGGACAGATGGAAAAAGGCCGGTACTGAGAACGGTGAGACTTTCATGGCACTTGGCGGAGGTGCCGGATTGGGATTCCAGTGCTGGTTCAGGCAGAACTCACACTGGGGCGTGGATATGAATACCTTCATAAAAAGGGATTTCAAGTTCTCCGAGGATGACAATCAATGGGAGTGGCTTTGGGGGGCAGGGCTGCTGGCCGATCTTAACCTGTCAATCATATACCGCTTTTAATAAACAACCAAATATTTGCAAGGGTGCGCAATTTTGACGAAATTTGCGCACCTTTGACTTTTTAGAGAGTTAATTAATAACATATACTATTCAGATGATTACAAAAAGCGCATTACAGATTGCACGTGCCGCCTATCAGCCCAAACTTCCCAAGGCTCTGCGCGGTGCCTTGAAGGCTGTCGAGGGTGCTCCCACACAGTCAGTAGCCGATCAGGAAGAGGTAAAGAAACTCTTCCCCAACACCTACGGTATGCCGTACCTCAAGTTTGAGCCGGCCGAGGGTGCTCCCGCCAAGAAATCTATCAACGCAGGCGTTATCCTGTCAGGTGGTCAGGCTCCCGGCGGTCACAACGTCATTGCCGGTCTGTTTGACGGACTCAAGAAGCTTAACCCCGCCAACAAGCTGTACGGATTCATCCTGGGCCCCGGCGGTCTGGTTGACCACAACTATATGGAGCTTACTGCCGATATCATCGACGAGTACCGCAATACCGGCGGTTTCGATATCATCGGCTCAGGCCGTACCAAACTGGAGAAGAAGGACCAGTTCGATAAGGGTCTGGAGATACTTAAGGCTCTCGATATCAAGGCTTTGGTTATTATCGGCGGTGATGATTCCAATACTAACGCTTGTGTTCTGGCCGAGTATTACAAGGCTATCGGCGCAGGTGTTCAGGTTATCGGTTGCCCCAAGACCATTGACGGTGACCTTAAGAACTCCGAGATTGAGACATCTTTCGGCTTTGATACCGCAACCAAGGTTTACTCGGAGATTATCGGTAACATTGAGCGTGACTGCAACTCAGCCCGCAAGTACTGGCACTTTATCAAGCTGATGGGCCGTTCAGCCAGCCACGTAACGCTGGAGTGCGCCCTGCAGACCCAGCCTAACATCACCCTTATCGGTGAGGAGGTTGAGGCCAAGAACCAGACTCTGGATGACATCGTAACTTATATCGCCCAGGTTGTTGCCGACCGTGCCGCACGCGGTCTCAACTTCGGTACCGTTCTGGTTCCCGAGGGCCTGATAGAGTTCATCCCCGCCATCAAGAAGCTTATAGCCGAACTGAACGATGTCCTGGCTGCCAATCAGGCTGAGTTCGACATGATTCAGGCCGACAAGAAGATACAGTATATTGTAAGCAAGCTCTCCAAGGAGAATGCCGCAATATTCCAGAGCCTGCCCGAGAGCGTAAGCCGTCAGCTTGCCCTGGAGCGTGACCCGCACGGAAACGTACAGGTATCACTTATCGAGACCGAGCAGCTGCTGGCCGATATGGTCGGTGTCAAGCTGGCTGAATGGAAGAAGGAAGGCAAGTATCTGGGCAAGTATGCCACACAGCACCACTTCTGCGGATATGAGGGCCGTTGCGCAGCTCCGTCAAACTTTGACGCCGACTACTGCTACAGCCTGGGTTACAATGCATCGATGCTGATCGCTGCCGGCAAGACCGGTTACATGTCATCAATCAAGAACACCGTGGCTCCTGCCGATGAGTGGATTGCCGGTGGTATACCTATCACCATGATGATGAACATGGAGAAGCGTAACGGTGAGATGAAACCGGTTATCCGCAAGGCTCTGGTAGATCTGGACGGCGCTCCCTTCAAGGAGTTCATCAGACATCGTGCCGAGTGGGCCCGTGAGACCTGCTTTGTATATCCCGGTCCTATCCAGTACTTTGGTCCCACCGAAGTATGCGACCAGCCTACCAAGACTCTTAAGTTAGAGCATTTGCGTTAAGCCAAACTAACAGAGGGAGTTTGCTCGCCCTGTCGTGGCGAGCAAATCCCGACGTAGTTAGCATCAGAATCAAAAGCCATTCATTATGGCCGCCGGTAAAGGCAATAATAAGAGAAGAGGGGCTTCCGTACCTGAAAAGAAAGGACGGAAATCTCTCTTCTTGCTTAAACCCGCCCCCAGGAAAAAAGGTAAAAATCCAGTCAGGAAGTCATCCCGTAAGAAACGTTCCGGCAAACCGTCCATTGTTCCTGACTGGCTTTACTGGCTGGTTACCGCCTTGCTTATAGTCCTGATATCCATAGTGGCATACATCATTTTCCTGCGTCCCTATTTCTACAGGTGGCGGCCTTGTCAGGGAACCAAAGAATACGGTGTCTGTCTGCCGTCCGGATTCCTCTGCTACGGTATAGACATATCACATCATCAGGGAAGGATAGACTGGAACAGGGTGGCCGGAGCATCGGCTGCAAACGGCTATCCCATAAGGTTTGCCATAATGAAAGCCACAGAGGGCAGTACATTCACCGACCAGGAATATCCCGAAAATATCAGGAATGCCCGTGCCGAGGGATTCGTATGCGGGGTATACCATTTTTATAACCCGGGGACATCGCCGGAGAAACAGGCCGTGCATTATATCAATACTGTGGAACTCCTTAAGGGAGATTTTGTGCCGGTTGTGGATGTTGAGCGTACGGGCCGCTCATCGGCAGAACTGCAGCGTGAACTCCTGATATTCCTAAAGGCACTGGAGGACCATTACGGGGTCAAGCCAATCATATATGCCTCTTCAAAGTTCCGCAAACGTCATCTTGACAATCCTGCGTTTGACAGTTATCCTTTCTGGGTGGCACACTATTATGTGGTCCGTCCCGAAACTACAAAGCCTTGGGTCCTCTGGCAGTTTACTGACCATGCAAGCGTGGAGGGCATCGGTGAATATACCGATCTGAATGTCTTCCGCGGTTCTGAAGCTGATTTCAACTCGCTCCGTATTAAATAACTGTTGGCCGTTGGCCGTTGGCTGTTGGCCAATAGCTAATAGCCAAGAGCCAATAGTAATAATAGGGATTTTCCCCTTAACAATTAGGAAATTTCCGTAAGCCGGGTATATTTACCATGTTATTTTTGCATTGGAAACAAACCACAAAAACATACGGTTATGAAAAAGTCAGTATTATTAATGGCATTGATGGCAGTCACAATGACCGCCGGTGCACAGAGAAATGACTTGTACTCATCCGGTAAGAACAGCGGAAAGTCATCAAGTTCATCATCGTCACAGACCTCAACAGCGGTCGTGACACGTACTCCGTCATACACCGAACCGTCATATGAGCAGGCGGCTCCTGTCGTGACGACCACTCCACAGATCATTGTTGACCGTGATCCTGATGAATACAACCGTCGTTACACCTACGGGACCAGTCAGATTCAGTATGAAGACGGCTCCGTACTGGACGATGTTCCTACCGTATATATACATGATACGGTCTATGTCCTGGACAAGAGTTCCGATGACACAAAGTATGTATATCTTGATGGAGGTTCTTATGCCGAAGGCTACAACGATGCAGTCGAGGATTATTACCTGACACGCCGTTTGTACCGTTTCCGTCATTCAGGTCATTTCTACCATTCCCTGTACGATGATATCCTCTGGGATATAGTATACTGGGACCGTTACTTTGACAGCCGTTACTGGTATTATACACATACCTATTATTATGATCCCTGGTATTATGATCCCTGGTATTACGATCCCTGGTATTACGATTCATGGTACTATGAACCATATTATTACAGACCATACTATTACGGCGGTCCGGTATATTACAGCGGTCCTACATATATAATCGACAACAGGACTACCTATACCCCCAACAGTAGAGTCAACGGAGGTGGATGGGACAGGAACCTGAGCCGCAGTACCACCGGACGCGTGGCAATGTCTGGTTCAAGCAGTGACCGTTCCGTAAGCCGCTCCACATCAAACTCCGTGGCTTCCAGATCTGTCAATTCAAGTTCTGAACGCAGTGTCGCTTCATCATCAAGCCGCAGTGTAGGGGCTTCATCATCAAGCCGCAGTGTAGGGGCTTCATCATCAAGCCGCAGCGTAGGGGCTTCATCATCAAGCCGCAGCGTTTCAGGTTCTTCATCGAGCCGCAGCGTTTCAGGTTCCTCATCGAGCCGCAGTGTATCGGGTTCTTCATCGAGCCGCAGCGTAACGCAGTCCGGCAATACATCATCATCGGCTGTCAGGAGTGTAGCTCCCGCCAATACAAGCCGATCCAGTTCATCCAGTTCATCCAGGTCGGTAAGCAGCAGTTCTGCTTCCAGGTCAACTCAGTCCGGTACTACTTATGACCGTCCCAGCAGCACAAGCACAAGCCGCAGCGTAAGCAGCCCGAGCAGCAGCTCCAGCAGGAGTGTAAGCAGTTCCAGCAGCAGCTCCAGCCGCAGTGTAAGCAGTTCCAGCAGTAGCTCCAGCAGGAGTGTAAGCAGTTCCAGCAGCAGCTCAAGCAGGAGTGTAAGCAGTTCCAGCAGCAGTTCCAGCAGGAGTGTAAGCAGCCCGAGCAGCAGCTCAAGCAGGAGTGTAAGCAGCCCGAGCAGCAGTTCCAGCCGTAGTTCAGGATCCAGCATCAGTTCAGGCAGTTCGGTTTCCCGCTCCAGTTCCGGCAGCAGTTCCCGCGGAGCAGCCGGCAGCAGTTCACGCAGATAAAGGACAGAAACCGTTAAGAGTGTACTATATCCTGATAATTTGAAACCATTAAAAGATAAAGTTATGAAATCAAATAAGTTTATAATATCAATAGTTGCAGCCTCAGTGGCTTTGGCAGCAGGAGCCCAGACCTCTTTCGATGCAGCCAAACTGTATGAGGAGGAACTTAACGGAACAGCCCGTTACGTAGGTATGGGTGGAGCTATGGGCGCTCTCGGCAGCGATCCCTCCGTAATCAGTCACAATCCGGCCGGAATAGGTACATACCGCAACAGCGATATAAACATGTCACTGGGTTTCTTTGGAACCTCGGTCAATACCGATCCCATGGTTACAGTTTATAATAAAGGATTTGCCAATGGTAGGACGTATTACTCAAACAACAACAAGTCGGAACTCAATATGGCATTTGATAACTTTTCGGCAATTTTTTCCGGATATGAATCAGGTGATAGCTATTTAAACTTCGGTTTCTCATACCGTAAGCTTCAAAATATGGACCGTGACTTGGATTATGTTGACAAGTTCTATATACCAGATACAGATAATGAGGACCAACTTTATGCGATATACCGTGAATATCAGGATCACCAGAGAAACAGGATTAATTCATTTGACTTTAATCTTTCTTGTAATCTGTCGGACAAGGTGTATCTTGGTTGGACAATAGGATTGCTCTCGGCTAACGCTTCATCTGAAGGATGCTTCTATGATTATTATCCTTCTTATTCAGCTGCAGAATTGGAGGATGTGGATAAACTTGTTCCTGAATATGAGGTTGGGGGATGTGATTATACTGCCGTTGACAAGATGAATAAGTCTGACGGTCCGGGCTGGAACATGGCGTTCGGCGTGATTGTACGCCCGATACCGGCATTAAGGTTTGGCGCTTCGTTCAAGACTCCCACTTATTATCGTCAGACTCTGGAGTATAGTGATTATCTGTATGCATTTGAAGGGACTGATTTCAAGGATGAGAACGGAAACGTGGAAGCTTTCAATAATGCTGTGGATTACAAGTTCTCATCGCCTTGGTCTATTGACTTGAGTGCCGGACTTACTTTTGGACATACGGCAATTGGCGCTGAATTTGAGAAGCACTTTACACAACGTTCCGTACTCTCAATAGGTAACAACAAGATGGCGGGTCAGGGTGCAGTCGATTTTCAGGACTATTCATCACTCAAGCTCGGTATTGAGCAGAATATCAGCAATCTGTCATTGCGTGCGGGATACAATTACATAGAGCCTATGTTTAAAGACAATGCTTTCCCGTTCCTGGACGATTCGGAATTCAATGCAGGAAAACCCGGAGAGGTAGGACGTTCAGATTTCCAGATTGACCGTTTAGGAAAGACACGTTATTTTACAGCCGGTCTGGGTTATTGCTCAGCACCTGACAGGGATGGCACACAGTTCTATGTAGATATGGCATATGTCCATGGTCTGAGAAACAGTACCGTAAACGTGAATGAATATGTTGAGGATGTCGATGTAAACTACAACTACAAGACAGACAAGGTGCTGCTTACAATAGGATGGAATTTCTGATATATTTGAGATAATTATATGAGGCGGATTCCGGCTGGTCTTGGTGACCGGCCGGAATCATTTTTTTTCAGAACTTACCCAGGATGCGGTCCATCACCCAGTTGGTGGGAGTGGCGCTTATTCCGTCGCAGGTGCAGACTGACTTGCCGTTAAGATGATCCACAACCGCCTGAACCAGAGGGAACTGTACATGCTCGGGATTGGGTATGTCAAACTCGTGGCGTCCGGTACTGTCATGCAGTGCTATAGGCTGGAATGTGAATATCGAGAAGCAGATCATACCCTTGTCTCCGATAAGCTCAATACGGTCTTCCTTGGCAGATTCATCGGCCACGAAGCACCAGGAGCCGGAGCCTACCAGACCGTTCTCAAATTTGAAGCATGCGCTTACCGTATCTTCGGCCTGATACAATCCGGCGCGGTTGCTGCAAAGTCCGTATGCATCAATGATACATCCGCAGAGTTCCTGGACCATGTCTATCTGGTGTGGAGCCAGGTCATAGAAATAACCGCCTCCCGATATGTCCGGAATAACACGCCATGGGAGGTTGGTGCTGTTGTAATCCAACTCTTTGGGCGGTTGGGCGAAACGTATCTGTACGTTAATCAGTTTGCCAATCTCCGGTATCAACTCCTTTACTTTAAGGAAGTAGGGCAGATAGCGTCTGTAGTACGCCACAAAACAGGGGACTCCGGTATCGCGCGATACACGGTTTATGCGCATGCACTCCTCATAGCTTTGTGCCATCGGTTTCTCAATATATACCGGCTTGCCGGCTTTCATTGCCATTATGGCGTATGTGGCATGAGATGATGGCGGAGTGGCTATATAAACAGCGTCAACATCCGGATCCTCAATCAGATCCATTGCATCAGTGTACCATTTGCGGATGCCATGTCTCTGTGCATACGAACTGACCTTTGCCTTGTCACGGCTCATCACAGCCTCAATGGCAGAGCCTTCGGCCTTGGCAAAAGCCGGACCGCTCTTATGCTCGGTTACCTGCCCGCATCCAATGAATCCCCATCTAATCATATTATCAGAAAAGAAGCAGTCTGTCAATCATAAAAAGTCCAACTCAGACCGAACTTGACCATACCGGGATTGGCCGGATAACCGGGGACAATGAATGAGTCACGGTTATTCATCAGTCCGTCATTGGCATGGTAATACATAATATAGAAACGTACTCCGCGAAGTGAACAGTTTACATAACCTGTCACCAGTGGATAGCCTCCTACTTCCTGTGTGAATCCTTCATTCTGAATATGGAAATCACCTACGGCAGGACAGTAACCTGGAGCTTTATATCGGGTAAAGTAGAGTGCATTTGCACCAACCTCCATATGGAGCCTCCTGTAATATACAAACTTGAAATAGATGTCGGAGAACACGTTAAGGGTCGGAAGGGGTATTATCTTCCTGTTACCGGAAAGCTGGTATGTTACGTTGTTGTCCCAATGCAGCGGTCCCAGACTGAAATTCTGCTGCAGGGAGGCGCTCAAAACCTGGATCGATCCGCTGTACTGGTCGGCGGTTATTGAATATGAAGGCTGTGATATACCATCGGCATTCACATACGCTCCGGCATCGTTCTTAAGATAGGCGTAATTGGCAATATTCTCCACATCAAGCTGCAGTCTCGTGCCTGTCATCTCCAGGTCAATGAAACCTCCGAATCTGGTACGGAACTCTTTGTCGAATTCCTTGTTCCACCAAGCAAAAGTGGAGTGGTGATTGGCGTAGAAGAAAGGAACTTCGGATGCGGACATCTGTGCATAAGCGCCTATGACAGTCTCCTTGCCAAATAACGGATAGTTGAGCTCCATATCTCCTGAAAGAGTGAAATCACCCAGATTAGCTCCCAGAAGAACGCTCTCTATGCCGGCTCTGAAAGTTAGATTCTCACCCTGTGCCTTCTCAATCTGACCACCAATAATGAAATTACCTTCATTGTACCGGCGCATGTATTCGCCGGATCCGGTCAGGGTGTCTGGCATGGCAAAACTGTTGAATTCATATCTGGCAAAAGCCGAAACACCTGCTAAAGCCCACTTTGTGGCACCCTCAATCAGTGACATTGACACCGTGTTGGATACATAAAAGTTCTTCATCGTGTCTACTGAGTCGTTCTTGAGGAATGAGCGGGAATAGTAACCGTTAGGAATCTGATAGAACAGGTAGCGTCTCTTAAGGACTCCTGTCTCAAGTGTATGGGCCAGTTTGGCATATTCCACACTGCGGCTGAATGTATATACGGTATCTCCGATACTGTCCGTGCGATATTTCGTGGCACTGATTGTAAGTTCCTGATTAACCAGAGCCTGAGTGCGTTTCAGGTTGTTCCAGTTATCATAGATGCGGAACGGTATATCTTCGGGCGAATAACTCTTGCGTCCCTCGGCCATTGCTTCGGGGTTGGTTATGTAGCGTTTGTCCTGGATACCTCCGTTTTCGGCTATCTTCATCTCATCCTTGTTGGTGGTTACATACAGTTGATATTTGTCGCCACGGTAATAAGTGTAGAGTCTGGCATCGAACAATGATGTGGACTGGTTGTTGTATCGTCCACGTCCAAGCAGGTAATCCAAGTCAAACCCGATACCGACCTTCTTGTGGAAATTGGCTGCGAAATAGCCTTTAATATGCTCTTCGCCGGTACGCCGGTTGCCTCCCTTGTAATAATCAAGACTGAGATGTGGCGTTTTGGTATCTGTAAAACGGAACTGGTCCGGGTTCTTGATCCAGAAGTCGTATGGCGCATCAAAAACAAAATCCTCGGGAGTCTCACGCTCAAACCAGAGACGTGACAGACGAGGTGATCCCATGTTGCCAAGATGGCTGTAGGTGCCGTGCATACCTTCTGTAAGATGTACGTTATGGAAAGAGTGGTGAAGTGTGTCGGGCTCTATGATATCAGGAAGCCCGGTTTCCGTATTAATGGTCCACTGGTAATAGTCCTGCGATACGGTACGCTCAATTACCGTAGAGTCCTTGTCCGGATCCATATTCATGAAACCGTCCATGGTCTCACCGTTAAACCCATCCTGGTTCTGTGATAGGGTGCTTTGTGCCTGTGCGGGATTGCATAGAACCAGCATGGCTGTCAATACTGACAACCCGGAGAAAAACGGATTATTTCTTAAAACCAATGACATTCAGGATATCAGTCTTAGTATGTATTCGGATATCTTGACCAGAAGCGATATTCCGCATGCAACATAGAACGGAGTGGTTGACAAAGCACCGCTCATCTGAAGTATAAACAATACCGTAGTTACTGCTGCTCCGGCCAGAAACAGCGTGTTTAGCGCATAACGGGTTCTCTCAAGTCCTTTAGAACCGGATCTGTTACGTGAACGTTTCAGGCGGACCTTGCCTGTAATGTCATATCTGGCGCGTTTCTCTATATCCGACAGCACCGTATAGGCTTGGACTATACGGTCATGGTCCGGGGTGTTTTCGGGGGTTTCGGATATGAGCTTTTCATAGGCGGATCTGATCTCTTCATCCGATGCCGTTCTGTCAACTCCCAGAATCGTGTATAACTCTTTGTTTGATGACATTTGGTCAGATATTGCCGGCTACGGTGTCAGAAGCCTTGAGAAAGAGCAGGTTCTTGAGATCGATGGTGCCAATGCGGAATTTACCTGTGCTCCGCAGGAACTTGGTGCCCCTCCGGTTGTAAGCTTCTTTATCGGTAATCCAGTCCTCGGCAGTGAATATCTTGCCACCGCCTTCACGGCCTTCCTCATATCGGTATTTGATATCGGTTATCTTCAGAGTGAATTCCCTGACCTTTACGGCAACCGAGAAATTATATGACACTTTTGTCTCATCGACAACCAGAGGCTTGTTCTTGAATACGATAGTCTGGTCAACATGGAAGATAAACCTGCGTGAGTCGGCATCCTCATTAAGGATGCGGGCAGCCTGTGCATAAGGAGGTGCAAAACGTCCTTTTGCCCAGTTCAACAGTATGACGTAGCATTTATCTGCGTCCATGCCATCCGGAATCCTGAAAGTTTCTGTAAAATAGACACGGCCGTTCTCATCCTCCGGAACCGCTCCCTTTCCGTATCTGGGATCCAGCTCATTCACTCCTCTGGCAAAAGACAGAACAGTCATGAACAGGGCGACTATAGTCAATAAATACTTTTTCATGTTCATTTTATACCTTATTTTATAATCCTGCACAAATATAGTTCTTTTTGACGATAATCCCGAAACGTAAGTACCCATTCTTGAGAAGAGCTTCTTAAAATAACGGATAATTGTGCCTAGAGACTATTATGGAGCCATTTTTTTGATTAATTACCCTTTATGTTGTTTTTTTTGTCTTTTTTTTAAAAAAAAAAGGTGTAATCTTTGCAACTAATGGAATAAGTGTTATTTTTGCGTCAGTATGGATTTTATAATCAATCATTTCAATAACAAACAACTATGGAGAAAATTTTGAAAGAGGCTGCTGAGCTTTACGCAGCATTTGCAAAGGACGCTTGCGCACAGGTAGAGAAAGGTAACAAGGCTGCTGGCACACGTGCCCGCAAGGCTTCTTTGGAGCTCGAGAAACTGATGAAGGAATTCCGTAAGGCTTCACTCGCAGCTGCAAAGTAATTATTTCCAGAACAAAAAGAAGGGTGCAATAAATAAATTGCACCCTTCTTTTTGTTGTAAGCGTTATCAGTTTGCAGCTGCGAGTGAAGCCGGACCTCAGGGACGGAGGTCCCTTCCCTTTTTTTAGTTTGCTCCGCAAACGCGCTCATTCCATTCGCTTGCCGGCCTTCCAGGCCGGGTAACGGCTGTGCCGTTACTATTACTGCAATTGGGTGCTTAATTCTCAATTCTCAATTCTCAATTATGTCACTTCGTTCCATGATTCTTGTCGCGACTCGGGATAGAAAGTAAACTTTCTCTCCTCTCGCTGCTCCAA
>CADCLI010000019.1 GCA_902802285.1 uncultured Bacteroidales bacterium | reverse complement strand
ATAAGGTTGTGGTTGGTATCGAACCACTCGAATGACTCGGGGGTAAGCTCAAACTCCACCTTTACGGTCTTGCCCTTGGGAATTGATACGCGCCTGAATGCACGCAGGGCGTGACTGGGACCCTCTGTATCACCGGGACGGCTCACGTAGAGCTGTACCACCTCCTGACCGTCAATCTTTGACTTGTTCTTGACCTTTACGGTTACATATACCTTGTCACCGTCCTTGCGGATCTTGGCCTTGCCGTACTTGAATGTGCTGTAGCTCAGACCGTAACCGAAGGGGTAGAGGGGCTTCTCTGTCATATAGCGGTAGGTGCGGCCCTTCATTGAGTAGTCCTCAAAATCGGGGAGCTGGTCTGTTGACTTGTAGAAAGTTACCGGCAGACGGCCTGCGGGGTTATATGTGCCGTACAGGACCGATGCAATTGCGTTGCCGCCCTCCTCGCCGGGATACCAGGCCTGCAGGATAGCATCACATGAAGGCTCAACATCGGTCAGTCCCATTGCGGAACCGCTGAAGTTAACGAACACAACCTTCTTGCCGGCAGCCTTGAGAGCCTTGACAAGCTCTGTCTGTGCTGTGGGCAGCTCTATCTTGGTACGGTCACCGCCACGGAATCCCTCAATGCTTACAGGCATCTCCTCGCCCTCAAGTGAGGGAGATATACCACCGGCAAAGATAATCACGTCGGCATCGGCACAAGCGGCCACGGTCTTATCGACGCTTACCTCCTCCTCATAACCCAGGTCAAATGAGAGTGCGGCCAGACCGCTGCGGCAGCTGTAGTTGATGGTAATCTCGTAGTCCTGACCAGCCTTGGCGTTCAGGGTATAGACCTTGCGGGGCTCGTTGCCGTTACGGCCTGTGGCTACGCGGCGTCCGTCAACGCTGATTGATGCCTGGCCCTGGTTCTGCATGTAGAATGCCACCTGACCGTCCTTATCGGCATGGAAGGTCGATGTATATACGGCAGCAAAGTTCTCCAGATTTACGTTGGGGGCGAATACTGTGGCACCACCGGTTGAGAAACGCAACGGGGTGGCGTTGTGGCGCAGTACATCGGGCTCACCCTCGGCGCGGGCGTTGTTCCAGTACTTGGCGTCAAAACCCTGCTGGCCGCTGGCCTTGCACTGGCTGAACAGGCTTATCAGAGCCAATGAGTTTGATGCGTAGTCACATCCGCGCATATACTCCACCTGTGCGCCTGTGGCCTGAATGCCGGCCAGCATGGTTACGGTGCGTGACGGGGTTCCGTTGTAGTTACCCCACTGCATTACAGAGTCATTGGCGTTGGGACCCATAACCACCACTTTCTTGCCGGTGCTGAGCGGCAGGATGCCGTTGTTCTTGAGCAGAACCATGCTCTCCTGAGCCATCTTGAGCGCCAGGGCGCGATGCTCCTTGCTGTCAACCACGCTGTACGGAATCTTGCTCCATTCAACCTGGCTGGGGTCATCCATCTCGCCAAGTTCAAAACGGGCGGTCATCAGACGGGTTATAGAAACGTCTATATCGGACTCCTTGATCAGACCATCCTTTACAGCCTGGACCAGCTGGGCGTAAGAGCTGCCGCACTCCAGGTCAGTTCCGGTCAGTACAGCCTTAGCTGTGGCGTGCTTGGCATCGGGCTCGGTATTGTGGTGTCCCTGGGTAAAGAAGTCGTTGATGGCCCAGCAGTCTGATACCACTATGCCCTTGTAACCCCACTCGTTGCGCAGAATCTGCTGGAGCAGACGGTTGCTGCCGCAGCAGGGCTCATCCTCGTAGCGGTTATAGGCGCACATCACCTCCTTTACGCCGGCCTCCTGCACAAGAGCCTTGAAGGCGGGCAGGTAGGTCTCACGAAGGTCACGGGCTGCAATGTTCTCGGCGTTGAACTCATGACGGTTCCATTCCGGACCGCTGTGCACGGCAAAATGCTTGGCGCAGGCGTGCAGCTTGTCATATTTTGCATCGGCCGGGCCCTGCAGACCGTTTACTACCGATACACCCATCCTGGATGTCAGGTAGGGGTCCTCACCGTATGTCTCCTGGCCGCGACCCCAGCGGGGATCACGGAATATGTTTACGTTAGGTGTCCAGAAAGTAAGACCCTGATAGCGGCGCAGTCCGCCGTTCTCACCGTACTGGGTTGATTTGGCGCGGGCCTCATCGCTCACTGCCGTAAATACGTCTAAGAGCAGGGCATCATCAAATGATGCGGCCATACCTATGGCCTGCGGGAATACCGTAGCCAGACCTGCGCGACCCACTCCGTGCAGAGCCTCGTTCCACCAGTCATAGGCCTTGATTCCAAACTCGGGGATGGCGGGTGATCCGTTCTGCATCAGGGCGACCTTCTGCTCAAGTGTTAGACGGCTTACCAGATCGGCGGCACGCTGGGCGGCAGGCAGACTGGCATTCCTGTAGGGCTGTGCATTACAGAAAATGACTCCCGTGACGGCGCATAAAAGCGCAGTAATAATTCTTTTCATGACAATTTTTATTGGTTTGTAGGCAAAGATACAAAAGGGTGTGGTTACGTTTAGCACTTTTTTCCTATTTTTGCGCCCGAGTAGCAGGAAGTGTCTGCTGCAAGTGTGCTTGGAACCACTATAAAAACAAGTAAAAATGACTGAAAAAACTAATTCTGCGGGGCAGCGCGGGCTGTCCGTAACGTTTGTGGTATTGGCAGTGACATTCTGTGTCTGCCTCATTACATCAAATCTTTTTGTGCCAAGGCTTTGGCGGGTAGGTAACACCTGGATGCAGTTATCCGGTGCAGTTGTTATTTTTCCCATATCGTACATAATCAATGACCTGCTGACCGAGGTTTACGGTTACCGCAAGGCCATGAAGGTTATCTGGATGGGATTTGCCATGAGTGCGTTTGTGGCTCTGGCAGCAGGTCTGGTAAGTATCCTGCCTGCACCAATCGATCCCGAGAACCAGGCTGTGGCCGACAGTTTCAACCATCTCTTCGGACTCATTCCGCGAACAACTGCCGCATCACTGCTGGCATTCATACTGGGATCACACATGAACGCCTGGGTGCTGTCCAGAATGAAGATCGCCACCAAGGGTAAGGGATTCGGATGGCGTGCCGTAGTATCCAGCATAGTCGGCGAGTTATCGGACTCCGTCATATTCTACCCGCTCGCGTTCATCGGTTCAATGCCTTTCAAGACTATCTTGTCAATAATTGTAACACAGGTTACCGTCAAGACTCTGTATGAGGTGATTATCCTGCCTGTGACTGCAATTATTTCACGCAAACTTAAGGAGAAAGAGGGTATAGACACCTTTGACTACGACATCAAGTACAATCCGTTTAAAATCAAAACCTTAGAATAATCATGTCCCAAGACAGAAAGCAGGAGGGCCTGACCGCCCTTGGTAACAAGACCACATATTCAAACACCTATAATCCGGATGTCCTGGAGGCGTTTGAGAATCTTAATAAGGAGAATGACTACTGGGTACGCTTTAACTGCCCGGAGTTTACAAGTCTGTGCCCAATAACCGGCCAGCCCGATTTTGCCGAGATACGCATCAGTTATATCCCTGATGTAAAGATGGTTGAGAGCAAATCTCTCAAACTCTATCTGCACAGTTACCGCAATCACGGCGGATTCCACGAGGACTGTGTGAACCGCATCATGAAGGACCTTATCAAACTGATGGATCCCAAGTACATAGAGGTGACCGGTTTCTTTGTACCCCGTGGCGGCATATCTATATATCCGTACGCAAACTACGGCCGTCCCGGTACCAGATATGAGGCATTGGCCGAGCAGCGCATGGCCACTCACGAGTAAAAAAGTGACGCAAAACGAAACGACCCCTTTGCGTCATGACTAAGACTGAATTCGTATTGAGATGGCTGGATGAGCACGGGATAGAGTATCAGGTGCACTATCACCCGCCGTTGCCTACCATCGAGGAGGCGCTGGCCTATTGGAAGACGATTGATTCAACCCACTGCAAGAACCTGTTTTTCCGCAACCATAAGGGTAACCGCCACTATATGGCCAGTTTTGAGTGCCACAAGAATCTGGACATTCACGGGCTGGAGCATATAGTAAGGCAAGGCAAGCTGAGTTTTGCCAGTCCCGAGCGTATGGACCGATGCATAGGCGTAACGCCCGGTTCCGTGTGCGCATTCGGACTTATCCACGATATGAATCTTGTGGAGCATCCCGCAATCCTGCAACCTGACGGTACGCGTGATTTCGGTCAGATAAAGGAAGGTGTTAATCCCAAGGAACTCTTTGACAACGGCCACCGTGTAAAATACTTTCTTGATGCTGACCTCAAAAATGCCGATAGGGTATCGTTCCATCCCTGTGAAAACACGGCCAGCGTTGTGGTGAGCAACGCCGGCTTTATGCGCTTCCTGGAGATATGGGGAGGCGATGTGGAGTGGATAGAGGTGCAGTGACTTCTGTTATTACATGTTCCCGGAATGTTGCCACAGATGGCATAAAACCTATATTAAGATTTTGTTACAATTTCTCACGGACCTTTTGATTACGGAGTAGTTTGAGTATTTTTGTACTGAAATCAAAAGGTAAGGATGTTAATTGTATTGAAGCTTTTAGGGTCTATCGCCCTGCTCATCTACGGTATGAAGGTCATGAGCGAGGCATTGCAGAAGATGGCGGGCCCGCAACTGCGTCACCTGTTGGGCGCAATGACCACAAACAGATTCTCAGGGGTAGCAACAGGAGCACTTGTAACAGTAGCAGTCCAGTCATCGGCCGCAACCACGGTAATGACGGTATCATTCGTAAACGCCGCACTGCTCACATTAAGCCAGGCCATATCTGTCATCATGGGTGCCAATATCGGTACCACGCTGAGTGCCTGGATCATGTCGGCCGGTTTCTCCTTCAACATAGCCAATCTGGTATGGCCGGCTTTCCTGATAGGAATCATACTAATACAGATAGGCAAGCACCGTTATGTGGGTGATTTTCTGTTCGGAATCAGCTTCCTGCTGTTTGCCTTGGGCATGCTTAACCAGACCGGCCGTGAGATGGATCTGGCCAGCAACCCGACGGTAGTGAACTTTTTTGCATCTTTTGACTCCGGCAGTTACGGCACTATATTGCTGTTCCTTCTTATAGGTGCCATACTTACCTGCATTGCGCAGTCATCGGCAGCACTGATGGCCATCACCATGGTGCTCTGCTCAACCGGAGCAATATCGATATTCCAGGGTATAGCACTGGTTATGGGTGAGAACATAGGCACCACACTGACTGCCAACCTGGCTGCGCTGTCGGCCAACACACAGGCCCGCCGGGCCGCTATGGCGCACCTGCTGTTCAATGTGTTCGGCGTAATTTGGGTGCTCATAATATTTTTCCCGTTTGTACGTACGGTATGCCGCGTTGTAGGCATTGACGTTACATCCGATTCCGTTGACCCGGCCAGACTTACATTCGCGTTAGCCACGTTCCACACCGCGTTTAACGTAATAAACACTTCGCTGCTGATAGGATTCATCCCGCAGCTGGAGAAACTGGTATGCTACATAATCAAGTCAGGCAAGGCAGACGATGAGGATGAGTTCCGTCTGCAGTTTATACGTGGAGGTATCATGAAAACTCCTGAGATATCCATACTCCAGGCGCAGAAGGAGATTGTCATATTCGGCGAAAAGATGCAGCACATGTTTGATCTGGTTAAGGATCTCTACACGACTACCGATGAGCAGGCATTCAAGAAATTGTTTGAACGCATAGAGAAGACCGAGGAAGGCAGTGACCGCATGGAGCAGGAGATAGGCAAGTATCTGGGTGATGTGAGCGATGCGCATCTGTCGGATGACACCAAGGAGAAAATCCGCGCCATGCTCCGCCAGATTGGCGAGCTGGAGTCAATCGGTGACAGCTGTTTCGGACTGGCACGCATCATGCGCCGCAAGCAGGAGAACAAGATTGAGTTCAACCAGAAACAGGAGGAAGGAGTCAGTCAGATGTTCGGACTTATAGACCAGGCACTTACACGTATGAACGAGCTTCTGGCCGGCCGCAGGGAGGAGTATGACATAACCCTGTCCGAGGAGATAGAGAACAGCATAAACGCCTGCCGCAACCGCCTCAAGCAGGAGAATATCAATAATCTGGACCAGCATACATACGGGTATGGCAGCGGAACGGTATTCATAGACATGATAAGCGAATGCGAAAAGACTGGTGACTACATCATAAACGTAGTTGAATCCCGCTTAGGTGCCGCCCGTAACGGAATCCGCTACAGAGGAATCCAGATTGACACAGACAGCAAGGAGGTTACCGTTGACGGCAACCCGGTCTCTTTTACCAAGACAGAGTATGAGTTGCTCAAGCTGTTCATGATGAACCGCGGAGTGGTCTATTCACGCGAGCAGCTGCTGCAGGCCATCTGGCCCGATGACGTTGTGGTAAATACCCGCACAGTCGATGTTAACATCACCCGCATCCGTAAGAAAATAGAGCCGTACGCAGACTGTCTGGCCACCCGTGCCGGTTTCGGCTACTGCTTCCAGGATTGATACAAATGATACAATTGGGGACAGTCCCCTTTTGTATCATTTTATTTTTCAGCGAAAAAATTTTGCTGAACAAAAATTTTTCGTTTCATTTGCAACGAAAACATTTCGCTAACACTATTAAATGATTTGCTTATGAGACGTTTGACCAGGAAGGAGAGAGTCATAATGGACTACTATTGGACCTACGGGCCCATGTTCATCCGCGAGCTTCAGGAGCACTATCCAGATCCTAAACCATCATTCGGTACGCTGTCCAACCAGGTGCGTACGCTCCAGGCCGACGGCTTTATGAGCCACAACGCTTTCGGCACCAATTACCAGTACTATCCGATTGTTGACCGGGAGCAGTACAGCAAGTCCGGCATCAACGGCATAGTCGATGAGTTTTTCAGCAGTTCTTACTCAAGCGTGGTGATGTCGTTTGTAAAGGATGAGAAACTGTCGGTTGAGGAGCTGGAGCAGATAATAAAGGAAATCAAAAAACAGCAATAGTCATGAGCGCATTCCTTGTTTACATATTAAAGGTGGCGTTGCTCACAGCGGTATTCGTGCTGCTGTACCACCTGCTGCTGCGGCGTGACACGTTCCACCGTACTGCACGCATAGTCCTTGTGTCATCACTGGTAATCTCATATGTGCTGCCGTTCTGCGTAATCACAATCCACAGGCCGGCGCCAGTGGTGGATAACCGTGAAGTTGCTGCAATTCAGACTCCAGTGACAGCTCCAGCAGCCCCGGGCCGCTATACTGTTCAACCTGACATACAGCAGGAGCAGAGGCAGATTCAGCAGGAACGGAATCAAATAGAGGAACAAGTCCGGATACAGGCCCTAC
The DNA here is from genome assembly GCA_902802285.1 of uncultured Bacteroidales bacterium. Lineage (GTDB taxonomy): Bacteria > Bacteroidota > Bacteroidia > Bacteroidales > Bacteroidaceae > Colenecus. Next base: position 23,145 of record CADCLI010000019.1, on the reverse strand, counting down.
CACAGCAAGAGGTGCGGCAAGCGGTGGTCTTTCCTGATTCAAACCAGTCTTTACCTGTTCCTGCCCGCAAGCATATGGATTGGATATTGGTATCAATAATAATCTATGCATTAGGGGTTGTATGTCTTATAATTCTCAGGCTTTTGTCTGCTGTTAAGGTGATTGGTATAATCCATCGCGGTCGCACGATAGTGAAAAAGGATGGTTGCAGGATAGTGATATCAAGAGATAACATTCGTCCATTCAGTTGGATGAACAGTATAGTCCTTCCGGAAGATATGGCGCAGTCTGAATCCTTGTGGAATTCGGCAGTAGTGCGTCACGAACAATCCCACGTATCACACCATCATTCCATAGAGTTGTTGGCCATAGACATTCTTTCAGCATTCCAATGGTTCAATCCCGCAGTCTGGCTGTTAAGACATGACCTTTGCTGTGTTCAGGAGTTCCAGGCCGATGCATCGGTACTTGAATCCGGTTTAGACAAACTGGAGTACGAAAAAAGTCTGCTAAGCATAGCGACCGGTGGACTATCCATCCCACTTGTGAACGGACTTGGGGAGAGTTACCTGCGCGCCAGAATCAAGATGATGAACCGCAATCTTTCACGCAAGGGCAACCTCTTTAAGCTTATCTATCTTCCGGTGGTGATGGTCCTGGCGCTGGGTCTGATGTCAAACACCGTCTATGATAAATCTGAAGATGAGGACGCTGACAGCGAAACTGATGTTTACCCTGAGCATGAATTCGTTGATCTGGGTCTGAGTGTAAACTGGGCCCTTTGCAACATAGGCGAGTCTGATTATTTCCCGGAATGGCATGGCAATCTCTATGCATGGGGAGAATCCGTCACAAGGGATTATGACCTGGAGAATCATTTCGCTTCAAGAGTGAGTTATTATTTTGATAACAGAATTACCGTTCTGGAACCCCAGGATGATGCGGCTACGTTGCTTTGGGGTGAAGATTGGCGTATGCCCACAAAGGAGGAATTCCAGGAATTAGTGGATAAATGCCAATGGGAATGGACACAGGAAAATGGTCACTACGGGTATCGGGTCACTGGCAGGAACGGAAACTCGATATTCCTGCCGTCTGGAGGAATGAAGATAGAGAACCGTTGGAATAATTACCCCGAAGGGCTTTACTACTGGACCAGTTCATGTAACTCAGACAGACCGTCAGGGGAGCCAAAGGCCTATATGTTCTATTCCGTTTCCGATGGGGATGACATAAACAAGAACCGCAGAATGGGAGTAGTCATCACTCCCTTGAGCCTCCAGATAGGCCGTTCAGTAAGACCGGTTACCGAACAGCGTTTCATTCCGATTCAAGGAATAGCTCTGAACAGGAATGATATTACATTGGAAATAGGCCAGGAGTACAAGTTGAAAGCATCATTCATTCCTTCAGACGCCACCAGGAAAAGGATATTCTGGTATAGTGGCAATTCGGCTGTGGCCAAGGTTGATGCTCACGGAAAAGTCACTGCCATATCAAACGGAGAGTGTACAATCAAGGCTGTGTGTGGAGATTTCAAGGCAGAGTGTCAGGTTACTGTCAGGATGCCTAAAGGTTATACTCCGTCCAAGCAGGAGGAAGCCGTCACCATATTCCGGTTTGGAGAAGAGGTGAACAGGGAGTTCATTGATTCTTTACAAGATGATTATGATGACTCTATGCTTGAAACGGAAGAAGTTTTCAAGACCCGTATAGGTGATACATCTGGAGGATTCACTGTTACCTTGTTCAATTATACCGATAAAGACTGGAATAATGATCCAGGTGACTTCCGTATAATAGACATTGATGTAGCCGGCAGACATTACCGTTTCAGGAATTCGGACTGGGTTTGGGAAGAGATGTTTGACAACGGCTATTTCCACTGCTGCAAGGTAAGTGGTTCCCGCTATCTGCTGTTCCTGAAAGGATTTGATTATGGTTGCTGCCCCGGCACTCTGACCGTGTTTGCTATCGATGAAACCGGTGTCTATACGGTAATGAACAAGGAATACCACTTGAGAGAATTCAACAGGGAGCCTTTCTCAATGACAGTGGCCGACTGGTATGACGAATATGTGTCTGATGGTGTGACAAGCCACTCTACCACCTACAACCTCTTTATAGAAGATGGTGCGCTTAAAAAGAGATGGGTTCAGCTTTATCCCAATAAACATGAATACGTTGACCTTGGTCTGAGTGTGAATTGGGCCACCTGCAATATAGGCGCTGATAAGCCAGAGGAGTATGGGGATTATTTTGCCTGGGGTGAGATGGCGCCACATTATAAATCCGGTTATGCGCAAGAAGAACCGCAGGAGCACTGGAATTCTTATATGTCAGATGGTTATTGGTGGAGCACCTACATGTGGAGTAAAGACACACATTCTTCTTTGACCAAATACTGTAATGCCGGCGATCTTGGAAATAACGGGTTTACTGATAAGATGACAGAACTTGTTCCGGCTGATGACGCTGCACGTATGTTGTGGGGCAGCAAATGGCGTATGCCCACCAAGTCAGAGATGGAGGAACTGTTCAATAAATGTACCTGGACCTGGACTAAAGAAAACGGCGTATATGGATATCGTGTAACAAGTAATGTTTCCGGTTATACTGACCGTTCCATATTCCTTCCCGCAGCAGGAATACGTGGAGGAAAAAGCCTCAACGGTTTGGATTCTGACGGAATGTATTGGTCAAGTTCTTTGGATACTGATAATTCATTAATGGCCTGGAGCATCTTTTTTGTAAATGGTAACTTGGAAGGCATAGACGATGATGTGTCTGTAGCACCTTTCAGTCGCCATAACGGTCAATCCATCCGTCCCGTCTTACCAACCGGAAGAAACCATAATGTGGTATATGAATCAAACAATGAGCCAATTGCCCATGGCACAGAGGTAAAATCGGAGGTACTTGTTGCTGACGAGTTACCAGAGTCCGTTGAACCTGAAGCCAGCCAAATGGTGACGGCCCGTTTTGGCGGTTCCATACCGGAGTCTCAGGTGGCACTTCTACCATATCGGGAAAATAATGTAATGCCACAGAGCCTTCCGGATATCATATTGGACAGCCTGAAAAAACAGTATCCGGAACTGAATTCCCTTGAGAGCATTTTTGATGATGACGGTATCAAAACAAATAACAAAGCATATAAAGGGTACTTGGATTTTATCAGAGTCTCCAGTTCCGTTTATGAATTCTGGATTGCGGGCATTGAAGAAAAAGGCGGCAAGGCTGTTACAATAGAGATGGGTTCCATTGATGATGCAATCACTATCCTGGAAAACCTTATTACATCATATAAGCAAGGTAATACCATTGAGATAGGAGGTTACTCTTTTACTGGAGTCAAGGGCAAGGCATATTCAATCCCCAGAAACGATGGCTCAGATTCCGGCCCATATCTGGTAAGCGTCAAGAACCTCAAGCATGACCTGTCAGTTCTGGAGAAAAGAAAGAAAATGCCAATAGTAGGCTACGATGAGGTGGGGTTCTTTACAGAGGAAAACAAGCCGGACCAATATGTACTTGCCGGTCGTTCGCAATCAGCTTTTATATCTGAAGATGATTATGGCGTAATTGGTGAAAAAGGAGCTGATTTAATAATTGAAAGGATGATACGTGAAAGGGCCGCTGGCACGACACCAGGTGCATGGGGACGGTTCAATGGCGTGATATTGGGCCCATTACGTCATCATGAGTATATGGGCTTGTCTGGCAGTCATGCAACTTATGTTAGGAGCTATATTCCTATTATCTACGACCCGGAAAAGTATCAGGCCCCGCTTACCGATTATCAGCGAAGCCTTAAGCGTTCAGTCTTCAGACGCAAGTGACGCAAAGGGATGACGCAAAGGGAAACGACCCTAATGCGTCATGGTTAAAAAAAAGAATTATCGTTTGCGATATAAATAAATTGATGTATATTTGTATCGCAAACGATATTTATTTTGAATGATATGGAAAGGATTTATGATTTCAAGGCACTTAACAACAAGGGTGTAGAGACTGATTTGGCCCAATATGAGGGTAAGGTTCTGATGATTGTAAACACAGCTTCAAAGTGTGGTTTTACTCCCCAGTATGACAGACTGGAGGCATTGTATCAGAAGTATAAGGATCAGGGATTGGTGATTATCGGTTTTCCGTGCGACCAGTTCGCACATCAGGAGCCCGGAAGTGATGCTGAGATAGAGGAGTTCTGTCGCATCAACCACGGCGTGACATTCCCGCTTATGAAAAAAATTGACGTGAACGGACAGAATGAGCATCCGGTGTATACTTATCTTAAGTCAGTGGCTCCATCGGAGGAGTATAAAGGCCTCAAAGCCAAAGCAACCCAAAAGATGCTCAAGACCATAAGTAAGAGCGTAGAGAAGGAGAGTGATATCCTGTGGAACTTTACCAAATTCCTGATTAACCGTGACGGTTCACAGATAAAGCGCTATGCTCCGACAGTAACTCCCGATGATATTGAAAAGGACATAATTGAATTCCTTAAATGAAAGAACAGTTCAGACTGGACAATCAGCTCTGTTTCAGGCTGTACACAGCATCACGTCTTCTCACTCAGGCCTATCATCCGTTACTGTCGGAGCATGGATTGACCTATCCGCAGTATCTGGTACTGATGGTCCTGTGGGAGAATGACGCACAGCCTGTGAATGACATAGCCAAACGTCTTATGCTGGAGACAAACACCGTAACACCGCTCCTTAAAAGAATGGAGCAGCAAGGCATTCTTGTCCGCAGCAAAGGCTCTGCCGCTGCACGCTAGGTGATAGTAACGCTCACGGATAAGGGACGGAACATGCAGAACCAGCTTTCTGAAGTACCCATGAAAGTAGGCAATGCGGTTTTGTGTAGAAGCGTAACTCCTGATACTGTCCCCGCATTGTTCGGAATGTTGGATGATATAATTGATATACTTGACAACAGGTAAAACCGGCATGAGACTTGATTTCCATAAACTCACCATAGCCGATCGTGAGGCGGTGCAGACGGTCAGCCTGCATGCCGGGCGGCGTAACTGCAACTTTACATTTGCCAATCTTGTAGGTTGGCAATCGTGGTTCGGCACGGAGGTTTGTGTGCTTAAGGATGCAGTAGTCCTGCGTTTCAATCTGGATGGAGAACGTGCATATATGCTATGCATGCAGGATGTCCCGCCCTGTGAACTGATTCAGACTCTATGTGAGGACTGCAGTAATAAACTGATGCTCCTGGGACTGGAGGATGATGCCGCTCTACGGTTACAGCAGAATGCCTGCCATGAGGGCATCATTATTAACGTGGAACCTGTACGCGACCAATATGATTACATTTATAAGCGTACTGATCTGGCTTTGCTGCAGGGAGGGAAACTCAAGGCCAAGCGGAACCATGTGAACCGTTTCAAGACCCTGTATCCCGGCTTTGAGTATCGGCCTCTTACACCCGACATGTTTGATGACTGCCGTAAGGTGGTTTCATTGTGGCAGGATGAGAAAGAGCATGAAAACCCTTCGTACGGTGATACTATTCTGGCCGAGCATGAAGTGATGGAGACTATTTTCGCACATTGGGATGAACTGGGAATGCTGGGCGGCAGCATCTATGTGGATGGCCGCATGGTGGCATTCACGTACGGATCGGGTGTGACCGATGATACGTTTGATGTTTGTGTGGAAAAGGCGGACCGTTATGTAGAGGGGGCTTTCAGTATCATCAACCAGCAGTTCTGCGCCCATCTGCCGGAGGAGTATATCTATGTGAACCGCGAGGAGGATATGGGGCTTGAAGGTCTTCGAAAGGCCAAACTGTCATATCATCCGGATATACTTCTTACATATAATGTTGTAACCATGAATTCCTGATTCACAATGTCTTACACATTGCACAGAATGACGCAGACCGATGCTCCGCTGACAGTGGACTGGATTAGCCGGCAATATGGATTTGACCGCGATGAAGTGGAAAACTGGGTCCGGTATCTGCATTTTAACTGGCAGTTAAGCGTTAAAGCCGTTGATAGTAAAGGTGATGTGATTGGGCTGCTCAATATGAGCGATTACCGCATTGAAGATGAAACCGCTCAGATCCGGAAGGATAATCCTGAACTCCTGGCTACATTGAACAGGATGCGCTATACGGCTGTGTTCTCATTCATTGTACGTGAAGACTACCGGGGCACACGCCTCAACTACGATATGCTGATGTCCGTCATGCCGGAACTTAAGGCACGATACGACTTTATCTTCATTCCGGTGATGCACAGGCTCAAGACTCACGCTTACTGGCAGCGCTGGGGCGCTACCGAGTTCTATCGCGACTCGGAAAGCGTTTATTACAAATTGAATTTGGGCTAAGATTTGAGCCGATTGGAGATAGCTACACGGTAGGATTCTCCGATGGGGATGACTGTGGTATTCTCCATGGTAATCTGTGTGCGGCTGTTGTTGATGATACGGTTCAGGTTCACTATGTATGACTTGTGGACCCGGGCAAAACGGTCATCGGGCAACTGCTCCAGTATGTGTTTCATACTCATTAGTACAACCAATGGCGTAGTGGCATCAAGATGGTATATCTTTAGGTATTCTCCCATGCCCTCAATGTAGAGTATGTTGTCCGGTTTGACGCGTACCTGTTTGTAATCCGTCTTGAATGTGAGGTCACAGTCTGCTTTCTTCTGATTATCTGCTATACGGCTCAATTCTTCCAGCCGGTCCTGATGCTCACGGTTCTGAGCCTCAAGGTGCTGCACCTTTTTTTCGGTGTGCAGGCTGCGGATATATGCCATTGCACCCAGGTCAACACCGATAAGCAGAATGGCCATGAGCAGTTTCATGGTCTCGGGGCGCAGGGGCCGATGTCCGTTATCGGGCATCATGGGCGGACGCATTCCATCTGCCGGGGGTGCCATGCCTTCGGGTGGGGGATTCATCCCATCCATCGGCATAGGAGGAGGCACGGAACCCTCCTGCATCATTGGCGGCGGGCCCTGGAACTGTCCGGGCTGTCTGCCCATATCGGGCGGATTGCCCACATTGAAACAGTAAAAGCCGAATGCGGTTATCAGAGCCAGAGTAACCGGAATGTAAGCAATCAGTTTCTTGCGGAAGAATAGGGGAGCCAGCAGGAAATGGTGCAGAAGCAACAGCAACAGAAAGGGTATAATCTGTAGAACAATCTGCCAAATGCTGTTTAATAGTCCTGTCTGAGCCATATCCATAGTGACAAATTTACTGGTTTTATCTTTTGGATAAAGCCGTTTTGTTTAGGAAAATAGGGCGTTTGTATATTTTTTTTGCAAAGGGCGGATACAGTTTCTACTTTAGCGACAGAATTTTCAAAACACATATGCAATATGAAAAAAGGATGTTTTGCACTTATGATATTGTTGCTGGGATGCGGAAGTTGCTCACCCGACAGCCTTATAGACAATCTTGATCTGACTCAGAGCACAGAGACACAGACCGACGGTAATGACACCACTACCGTGGCACCAAAGTTTGATGAATCTGTCCTTGCCGCAGACAGTATATCGGGCACCACGTTTGACCGGACCATACAGATAGTATTTGCCGATGGAGGCGCACAGGTTACAGGCGATATCAACAATACTGTAACTGTGGAAGGCAATCATGTCACAGTAAACAATACGACCGATGAAAAGGTGATTTATGAATTGAAGGGCACCGCGCAGGACGGATCGGTCAAACTGTACAGTTCCAAAAAACAGGCACTGGTTCTGGACGGACTTGATCTGACCAGTACCAGAGGAGCTGCCATAAACAACCAGGGCAAGAAAAAGTGTTTTGTGGTAGTAAAAGGAACAAATACGCTTAAAGATGCGGCGTCATACACTTCAGCTCCGGCCGATGAGGATGAGAAAGCGGCCTTCTTCAGTGAGGGACAACTGATTTTCAGCGGTGACGGAACGCTGACCGTGACTGCGCAGGGCAAATCCGGAATTACCAGTGACGATTACGTACACTTTATGGAATCACAGGTCGTTAATGTTACTTCCGGTGCCGGACACGGAATCCGCGGCAAGGATGCGGTTATCATATCGGACGGAACGGTCAGCGTAAGTGTATCGGCCAATATGAAAAAAGGTATTGCGTCCGATTCGCTGGTATGTATAAACGGTGGCTCGACTGTGATAAATGTGTCAGGGTCAGCGGCATATGACAGCGATGATGCCGAATACAAAGGCTCGGCCGGTATTAAGGCGGACTGTCTGTTTGAGATTAACGCAGGCTCTCTTACTGTAACCAATACGGGTTCTGGAGGTAAAGGCATAAGCGGGGATATGACAGGCAGTTTCAACGGAGGCTACGTAAAGGTGGTGACTAAAGGTTCCAATTACGGGCAATCCTCATCAAACCGTTACGGAAGCGGCTCGTCAAACAGCGTATCGGCCAAAGGCATAAAGTTTGACGGCAACCTGTTCTTTAATGGCGGAACGGTTATCGTAAACTGCGCTGCGCATGAGGGTATTGAGTCAAAGGGCAACATTACCGTAACTGACGGTGTTGTTTACAGTTATTCGGCCGCCGATGACGCCATGAATTCTGCCGGAACATTCACCATTCAGGGCGGATATGTATGCGGATATGCGGTAAGGAACGACGGTCTTGACGCCAACGGCAACTTCTATATCAAAGGTGGTACGGTATATGCCATAGGCTCTACACAGCCTGAGGTTGCGATAGATGCCAATACTGAAGGCGGATACAAACTCTATGTCATGGGCGGTACACTGATTGCCATCGGAGGGCTGGAGTCTGGCGCAAGCCTTTCTCAGAACTGCTATCAGGCATCTTCATGGACCGGAAATACATTATATTCGCTTAAGGTAGGAAATGATGTGATTGCATTCAGGACTCCGTCAAGCGGCGGCTCACCCCTGGTGGTATCGGGCGCATCGGCCCCTGTTCTTATGACCGGTGTGAACGCTACAGACGGCACGGCGATAATGGAGGGCATGATAATTACGGACGCATCAGTAAGCGGAGGCTCCCAGGTTTCATTGTCATCCTACACAGGCGGCTCTGGCGGCGGCTTTGGCCCCGGCGGTGGTGGCCCCGGCGGTCCGGGCGGTAGGCCTTGGTGAAAAAGTGACGCAAAGGGGTGACGCAAAGGGGTCGTTTCTCTTTGCGTCACTTTTGGGGATGGCGGATAAGGTTGACAGATGCGATGTCGGGTAGGGGCTCCCTTTTTACCCAGTGGCTGCTTACTCTGCAAATCTCCTGCCCGCTACCGTTGATGATTCTGCCTACGAATGTTTGTGGGGCATCGGCAGGATGTGTCTGGCAAGCCAGTTCATCGCCCATACGGGACTCATGGATGAAGCGGATATTAAGCGAGTCAGGCCTGTAAGCCTCAAGGAATGACGGCTCAAAGCAGACCAGAGCCAGCTGGACATATCTGCGATTGGTGGTGTGCCCGTTAAAATCCAGGTCGATAAGGTTTACCGAATGCTGCAGCGTGCTTATGGGCTCATTCTGAAATTTCATGACAGAGCGTTTCTTGTGCGGTCCGGCGGCAAGTTCAGGTATGAGTTGGGCATCGGGAATAAGGCCTTCACATGACAGCAGTTTTCTCTCGGACATTGAAATGACAGACCAGCAGCTGTTGCCTCGAGCTGCCAGAACGCCGGAATGCACCTCTTTCATTGTAAATTCCATCCAGATCCGGAGTGATGACATCTCGCTTATCCACACCTCAACCTCAATGTCCTCGGTCCACATGGTGGGCGGTGCGGGCATTTCAAGGTTTATTTCCGATATCACCCACGTGCGGTCCTGTTTCTGAAGGTCAAAAGCCGCCAGTCCCAGAGATGTGAGATATCGGGCTATCGTATTTTCATGGAATGTAAGGATTCCGTCAACGGTAAGCCGGTATCGGCCATTCATCTGGGCCGATGTTATCTGATATGTCGTGCTGTATTTCATTGAATAAGTATTTTTACAAAAATACTCTATCCTGATTGTTTGCAGGCTACCTAAAAGTAAACAAAATTGCTCAATCAAATGACGCATTCTTAAACGACCCTAATGCGTCAAGGGCGTTGAGGATGCCGTCGTCATCGACGGAGGTGGTGATGTAGTCGGCGTGCTGCTTGAGTTCCGGGGTGGCGTTGCCCATCGCTACGCCTATTCCGGCCTGCAGGATCATTGAAAGGTCGTTTCCGCCGTCGCCGAATGCGATGGTGCGGGCGGGGTCAAAGCCCTTGAATCGGGCAATTGCCTGGATGCCTTTGCCTTTATCGGCCTCACGGGCGGTGATATCGGTGAACTCGGGATGCCATCGGCCCGATACACAGTGCGGCATGCGCCGAAGCATCTGCTTTTCATAATCGGCATCAAAGAATGCGGTCAACTGCAGGACATCCTGGCTGAGCAGTTCCTGAAGCGGCGACGGGTTGTCGAACTCCTTTACATTCAGATACTGACGGAATATGCGGTCTACGCTGCCGGTAGGGTCCAGCACCGCCACCTGGTCGCGGCCTACTACAATCAGACCGTATCCCTTGTCCTGCGCATCCTTTACGCACGTCATCACATCCTGCTGCGGTATAGGCCGATAACACACAACTTCACGGCCGATGTAACAGAGCGCGCCGTTTATGGTTATGTATCCGTCAATAAGATGCTCAATTGCGCCCAGATTGGTGATGATCATGGGCGGACGTCCTGTAGCGATATAGATCTGCGCCCCGTTTGCCTTTGCATTGGTCAGCGCGCGGACGGTAGACTGGGGAATCTGATGGGTATTGAAACTCACCAGCGTCCCGTCAATATCAAAAAACAGTGCGTAGTTATCGGTCATAATCCTGATGCAAAATTAGGCAAAAACGACGCAAAACGAAACGACCCCTTTGCGTCGTTTTTGCTATTTTTGCGCCATGAACCACATTGGCCAGATAATTTCACTTGTTGTAGCGGTGCTTTGGACTGTCACCGCAATCTATTCCGACAAAGCCAGTCACCGCATAGGCACCATGTCTGCCAACGTTTTCCGCCTGACACTCTCCACTTTCCTGCTGGCTATGATACTGTGGGTCACCATTGGGTATCCGTATCCTGTTTATGCCGATGCCAGGACCTGGTTCTGGCTTGCGCTGTCGGCGGTTGTGGGTTACGTTTTCGGCGACTGGTGTCTGTTTAACTGTTACCTCTCCATAGGGGCCCGATTCGGCCAGCTGTTCATGACTCTTGCGCCTCCGATGGCCGCGTTTGCCGGCTGGGCTATGTTGGGCGAGCAGCTCTCCTGGCGCACGGCATTGGCAATGGCCGTCACTCTGAGCGGTATTGCCATATCAATCCTGAGCCGTGACCGCGAGCACCATTTCAAATTCACTTTGCCGCTTAAGGGAATACTGCTGGGAATAGGAGCCGGCACGGGGCAGGGCGTAGGGCTTGTACTGAGCAAGATAGGCCTGGAGCACTATTCGGCTGCACTTCCGGCTCAGACTCCGGAGCTTATGCAGACCATGCTGCCATTTGCATCGACCATGATACGTGCCATATTCGGCAGCATCGGCTTTATTCTGCTAATGACTCTTAGCAAGGAACTGCCCAAGCTCAAGGTTGCCGGACGTGACCATAAGGCAATGCTTTATGTACTCATAATGAGCTTGTTCGGCCCTGTGGTGGGCGTGTCGCTCTCACTCATGGCAGTGCGTTACACCGATGCCGGAATAGCATCCACTCTGATGGCGCTCACTCCTGTGCTGATACTGATCCCGGCCGCAGTGTTTGACAAGCAGCGCATCAGGTTCAAGGAGGTAGTGGGCGTGCTGGTAAGCATGACCGGCGTGGCACTGTTCTTCCTTCTGTGACGCAAAGGGGTCGTTTAAGAATGCGTCAAATGACGCAAAACGCGCTCGGCCCGAAGGGACGCTTTGACTTTCCCCCTCTGGGGCCGTCGAGCTAAACCTTCACCAAGCGAAGCGACTGAAAGAAATGCCACCTTTGCGTCGTTTTTCATTCTTCGGTGATGATTATCCGGCGGTATGCGGTAAGGTTGAACGGACCGTTGTCGTGAATCTCGCAGACCAGGTGGTAGGTCTTGCCGCTGGAATTATCGGGTAGGGTAACGGTAATCCTGTCCGATGCGGGGTCGCTGATAAGGGGGTAGACGGTCTCGCCTGGGAACTCCTGGAACCACCAATTGAATGAGAGCCTGTCACGGTCCGGGTCAAAGGAACGGGATGCGTCCAGCTTTATGTCTTGTCCTGATTTGCCCGATAACTCCATAGGCTTAAGGTCCTGACTGCCGTTTATGACGGCTACGGGGTTGCGGTTGCCACTGCCGGTATCGGCCCATTGCATGCGGGCGGCAAAATCGTTGAACTCATCGGGGTAGAACTTGTGCTCATAATGGTCAGATATGTCCTTGAGCGGCTGCTGCCAGTTGGTCCAGGCGTAGGTCTCGCGATCAGGTGATATGCCGAACTGATGGCAGCCTCCCCAACCCGCCTGCGTGGGGTCATCGGGATTGTTCAGGCCGTTGGGCATCACGTGCAGGAAACTGGGCGTATCGCCCTCAACGCCCCACAGGAACTTGGGATAGACCTTGCCCATGGCACCCTTGCCCTGGATCAGGCTCTCGTATTTGTCCCAGTTGGATTTGCCCAGCTCGTTTTGGTTAAGCCAGGCGCTCTCATCCCAAACCAGCATCAGCTCCTGTGCGTAGTCACGTCGGAGCCATTGGTGAGAACTGTAAGCGCGGTTCATGCGCATGCTCCATTGCATATCCTGGTCGGTAATGGTGTATAGGCGGAACTTGCTCAGGAATTTGCGGAGCTGCTCCGGGCTGCGCTCCTGTTTAACGCGCCAGACGGCCTGCGCAAATGTGTTGGCGCCTCCCCATGAGCAGAGCCAGATGGGGCGGTCATCGTCCTCATCGGCCAGCTGGATCAGCAAACGGCTTCCGGGTGAGTCATTATCGGGGCCTATCACACCGATGCCGGCACGGGTGCTGCCCATCATGGCGCGGCTGCTGATGTACTCATAACTGGGCCAGTAACCAAGTTCCTGACGGCTGTTCTCCTGTTCTATGCTCTTGTGCCTTTTCTGGCCGGAGCGTTTCATGAGGTTCTGCACATCGGTCTTATATGCATCAATTACGCGTGTCAGATAGACTGCCCACTCCTTGGGATAAGGGTCACAGTTCCAGCCTATTGTGGTGATAATGCCCTCTATTTCAAACCGGTCGGCGTATGCCAGCAGCCTAACGGCTGATTCATTGTCATCGGGCTCCACCTCCGACGGGCCGATATCGGTCATTACAACTATTCTGGGCTTGAGCGCACCGGTCTCTGCTTTCTTTCCGGTACATGAGATTAAGACTGCGCACAATGCAAACATCAAGCCTGCTATTCGGTTAATTGCTTTCATCCTGTTCATGTTTATTTGCGAATGTACTCAAAAATATCTGATTTTAAAGCTTCGCTTTGAATATAGGCTTCGCCTCGGGATAAAAAGAAAGTGACGCAAAGGGGTCGTTTCTTTCAGTCGCTTCGCTTGGTGAAGGTTTAGCTCGACGGCCCCAGAGGGGGAAAGTCAAAGCGTCCCTTCGGGCCGAGCGCGTTTTGCGTCATTTTCTGAAAATATAAGCTACGATTGCACCGCTGATGTTATGCCAGACACTGAAAATGGCGCCGGGTATGGTGGCCAGGGGGTAGGCGGCAAAATGCAGGGTGGCAAGTGATGAAGCAAGACCTGAGTTCTGCATGCCCACCTCGATTGATATGGCCCGTTTCTTGGGCTCGGACAACTTGAGCAGATGTCCTATAAAGTAGCCCAGACCCAGTCCGCATACATTGTGGAGCATCACTACAAGCACTATTATCATTCCTCCTGCCAGTAGCTTATCGGCATTGGCCGCAATTATGATCGCTACGATAAATGCAATTGCCACCGATGAGAATGCGGGCAGATAATCTACGGCCTTATCGGTAAACTTTGGCCACAGACTCTTAATGATGAGCCCGATGACAATAGGCAGAATCACCACCCAGAGTATGCTCAGCAGCATGCCAAGCACATTTACATGGACACTATGGCCGGCAAGCGCCCATGTGAGCACAGGGGTCAGCAGCGGGGCCAGGATGGTGGATACGCCGGTCATGCCTACCGACAGTGCAAGATCACCCTTGGCCAAATAGGTGATTACGTTCGATGCGGTACCGCCCGGGCAGCATCCTACCAGTACCACACCCAATGCCAGTGCATCATCGAGCCTGAACACACGTGCCAGCACCCAAGCCAGCAGGGGCATGATGGTGAACTGGGCAAGACAGCCTATGATGATATCCTTGGGGCGGCTGAACACGACCTTGAAATCCTCCAGGTTGAGCGTAAGACCCATACCGAACATCACTACGCCCAGCAGATAGTTAATAACCGTGGGTCGTATCCTTGAAAGCGCATCGGGAAATATGAACGCCAGCACTGCCGCCGCAAATACCAGCACACCCATGTACTTGGATATAAACTGACAGATTCTTTTCATAAACAAATACCGACGTGCAAAGGTATAAAAAACGACGCATTCTTAAACGACCCCTTTGCGCCGTTTGACGCATTTTTAAACGACCCCTTTGCGTCGCTTTAAAGAGATTTGAGCCATTTCTCGACTTTGGATCTGCCGGAGCGTACCTCGTGGCCGTAGATGCTGAATCCCTGGGTTACTTTGGCCTTGGGGAAATTTTTCTTTACATCACTGGCACATGATGCCAGGCCGCTGCCCTCGTGGGTGGTGAACGGGATTACGGTCTTTCCGTCCAGATTAATCTCCTTGAACAGAGTGAACATTATCTGGGGGTAGGTGCCCCACCAAACGGGACCGCCTATGAATACCGTATCGTATGAAGCCAGATCCGGAGCCTTGCCCTCATACGGTGGGAGTTCTCCATCGGCCGCCTCCTTCTTGGCCAGATCAATAAGCTTGGAGTAGGACATACCGTCATACTTGTGTGTTACTATCTCAAACTGGTCGGCACCGATAATATCGGTAATGTAATCGGCCACAATCTTGGTGTTACCCACTTTTATGTCACCTACGCTGTAGTTATCACCGGCGTGTGAAAAGAATATTACAATTGATTTACTCATTTTATCTGATTTTTGATTGTTTGTCTGTCCTTTGCAGCCCGATGCCACGCAAATGGCCAGCACCGCTGCAATAATATTCCTTAGTCTCATATCTCTCTGTCTAATTGTTAAAAACGACGCATTATTAAACGACCCCTTTGCGTCAAAACGACCCTAATGCGTCATAGATTTGGTCGGTGACGGGCTCAAGCCACTCGTTCGATGCATCGGGCTGTACGTCCTTGTGGTAGGTGAGATGCTGGAACCATGAGTCCCGGGCTGCACCGTGCCAGTGCTTGACCTCGGCGGGGATGGCTATGACGGTGCCGGGAGTCATGGGCACAGCCTCCTTACCCCATTCCTGATACCAGCCGCGGCCGGCAACACAGATAAGCACTTGAACTGCCCCGTGGTGGATGTGCCAGTTGTTGCGGCATCTGGGCTCAAAAGTCACATTGTTGACACCGCCCTCCATCGGAGCCAGATAGCTGTTGCCTGTAAAATACTGTGCGTAAGCGGTATTGGGCTCACCCTTAGGCCAAACCGAAAAATCAACTGTTTTCACTGTCATTGTATCTGTTTTGGTTCTTATGAATTTCTGATCTGCGGCGGTAAGGTCCTCCTGGGCCCTGTAGTAACGCTCGGCCTTCATGGTGAGGTCATACTTTTCACGTAGGGAGGCGATGGTCTGCATCATGGGTGTTGCGTGGTGTGCGTCGAGTGCCTCCTGGCTGGCCCAACTGTCTATCAGGAGTACGGTCTCAGGTTGGTCCTGTGATATGAAATACTCATAACGCAGGTTGCCCTCTTCCTGGCGGATGGCATCGGCCGTACCGGTAGATTCCATCTCCTGCACAAACTTGAGCGCGCTGCCGTTCTGCCCCGTGTAGTACAGGTTCATCGTAATGGGGCGGTTCTGCTTGCAAGACATAACTAAAACCGATAATGCTATTAGTCCGATATTAAATAACCGGGTTATCATTTCAGATTGGATTTGAAGAATGATTCAATCTTGTCGTAGGGGATTACGCCTGCCACGTCATCGTAAAGATCCACGTGCGATGCGCCCGGGATAATCATAAGCTCCTTGTTTCCCTCTACTGCCGATACACCCTCAACGTGTCTGCCGGTCATGCGCTCAAAGGCGTACTCCGAGAAGTAGCGTGAGTGGGCTTTCTCGCCGTGAATGAGCAGAACCGGATTTTCAATCTCCTGGGCCCAGGCCAGCAGAGGCTGGTTCATGAGACTCTGGCATCCTATTACGTTCCAGCCGTCGTTGGAGTTACCGCTGCGTTTGTGGTAGCCGCGCGGGGTCTTGTAGTATGCGTGGTAATCCTTAACAAACCAGGGGGCATCGTCGGGCAGGGGATCTATCACTCCACCGGCACGCTTGTATGTGCCTGTCTTATAGTCCTCTGTGCGCTGTGCCGCAATGGCCCTGCGCTTCTCCATTCGCTGAGCCGGAGTGTCCTCACTGCCGAAATAACCCTCCACGTTCACCTTGCTCATATCATACATGGTGGATGCAACGGTTGCCTTTATGCGCGGGTCAAGTGCTGCGGCATTTACGGCCATACCTCCAAATCCGCAAATGCCTATTATCCCTATGCGGTTAGGGTCAACGTTATCCTGAACGGACAGGAAATCAACCGCAGCCAGAAAATCCTCGGTGTTGATATCGGGCGATGCCATACGGCGGGGCTCGCCGCCGCTCTCACCGGTAAACGAGGGGTCAAAGGCAATAGTCAGGAATCCGCGCTCGGCCATGTGCTGTGCGTAAAGTCCGCTTGACTGCTCCTTAACGGCGCCGAACGGGCCGGTCACGGCAATCGCGGCCAGCTTGCCCTTGGCATTCCTGGGTGTGTACATATCGGCCGCCAGCTCAATACCGTAGCGGTTGCGGAAAGTAACCTTCCTGTGGTCAACCTTATCACTCTTAGGGAACGTCTTGTCCCACTCCTGTGTTAATTGCAGTGTAGTCATATTATTGTCAGTTTTTGTTTGTCCGTTACCAGTGCAGCTCGTGAGCAATACGCCTGTCAGTGCTGCTAAAAAAATCTTTTTCATACCTTCTTACCTAATTCAAAAGCCTCGTCAAGCTTGGGGTTGCCCTCAATGTCGCGTGCGTCGTTAACATCACCGCAGAAAAGCGTTCCGGCCAGACGGCTCTTGGGGTAGCATTCTATCCAGCCCGTCAGGCCTGATTCGGCCCGCTTGGGAGTCTGCTCCTCATTCTCGGCTGCAGTTGTGAGCAGATAGACGTCACGGAACTGATAATCCAGCGGATACATTGCGTTCATGCGGTCTATGAGGGTCTTCATCTGGCCGCTCATCTCATAATAGTAGATGGGGGTGGCCCAGCAGATGACATCGGCCTTGAGTACCTTGGCCATGATGTCGTTCACATCGTCCTTGATTACGCATCGTCCTAACTTCTGGCAGCCCAGGCAGCCCTTGCAGAACTGGATGTTCTTGCCTGCCAGAGAGATTTTCTCTACATCGTTTCCGGCGGCCTTTGCGCCATCAATAAACCTGTCGGCCAGCATGTCGCTGTTGGAGCCGTTACGCAGGCTCGTGGAGATTACTATTACCTTTTTCATAATGCTACTTTTTTACCGTTCCTTATATAAATACCATTGGATGGGTTATCAATCTTCTGTCCGTTGAGAGAGTAGTATTCAGTATTATCCGTCCCATTGCTTATTTCATTAACTGCCGTTACGTCCGATGTAAGCGAGAGCGTGACGCTGATATTGCTCTGGCCTGCCTTGAGGAACGTGCTTAGTTCATTCCCTGTAAGACCGTCAATCTTACCAAGGCGGGTATAGCTCCATGAGTTGGAGCCGTAGAATATGCAGATGTTACTGCCGTTGTAGAGTATTACATCGCCGGGCTGGGCTGTAATCTGCTGGTTGCTGGTGGGTAGTGAGAAACCTAAAGCGCCCCATATCTCAAAACCCCCGCTGCTGTTCAGAGTCACGGTTACAGGTCCCTGCTGCAGTTTCTCAACCAGTGACTTTGCTGCGTTATTACCGGCAAGTGTAACGCTCTTAGTCTGTCCGTCAATAGTTATATTCATTTTATAGTCCAATGTATCTTGTGCAGATATTTTGTTCTCCTTAGAGCAACAAGCCATAAGCATTGCGGCCATGATGATAAGTATCTGTCTCATACGTTTGTCTGTTTTTATTACCAATGCAAAGGTAGTTGGCAATAAGGATAGTAAAATACCGATTTTTGTCTGATTTATACCAATTTCGCATATTATTGCGTGTTTTGCACAAAATTTCTACCTTTACGGGCATTATGAAGAATATCCTGCAGGTCTCCGATCCTAATGTTTACGGCCGATATGTGAACGCTCCGGTATTGCATCCGCTGGTAAGCATCGTGCATTATGACGAGGTGTCGCCCATACACTCCAGCCTTAACCGGTATGGTGTTTACGGGCTTTTTATACAGCGAAGTTTCCCCAAGAACCTTACCTACGGCATGAAGATGTTCGATGCGCCTGACGGCTCCATCATTGCCGTGGAGCCCGGCCAGATAGGCGGCCGTGAGGATGATGGCGAGGAACTCTACCTGAGCGGGTGGGCATTGCTGTTCTCGCCCCAACTCATTCACGGTACGGACCTTGAGCCCAGGATGAAGGATTACCGTTTCTTCTCATATTTTGCCACCGAGACGCTGGTGATGGAGACATCGGAGTGGGGCAGGATTACCCAGTTGCTTACACAATTGCGGCACGAGTTGCAGGAGAATGCGGATTCGCCTGCGTTGCGTACGGTGGTACTCGGATACATACGTCTTGTATTGGAATACTGCAACAGGATATACCTGCGCCAACTTTCCAAGGAGGACAAGAGCTCATCGGACCTGCTTAAAAGGTTCAACAGCCTGCTCCGGGAATACTACTTTGAGCAGCGACAATTGGATCTGGGAGTGCCATCGGTACAGTACTGTGCCGACCAGTTGGCGTATTCGGCCCGATACTTAGGCGATGTGGTACACAAGGCTACAGGCGGCACGGCCATAGGCTACATACATTCATTCGTGATTGAGCAGGGCAAGAACCTACTTATGAACGGCCACAACATCAATGAGACCGCCCACCTGTTAGGGTTTGACTACCCCCAGCATTTTACCCGCCTGTTCAGGAAAATGACCGGACTCACTCCGCGCGAGTTCACGAAGTGACGTATTGGGGTTACATTCCCGTATTATGCATTATGAAAGCATAGATATCGGCCTGTTCCTCAAGCACTTTCTCCAGCGGTTTACCGCCGCCGTGACCGGCCTTGGAGTCGATGCGTATCAGCTGCGGATTAGGGCCGGCATTGCAATTCTGCAGTGTGGCCGCGAACTTGAATGAGTGGGCCGGAACCACGCGGTCGTCATGGTCGGCCGTAGTTACAAGTGTGGCAGGGTAGGAGGTGCCGGGCTTGAGGTTATGCAGCGGAGAGTAGCCGTACAGGTACTCTCCTTTGAGTCCTCGGAGGTACCGTAGTCAGGTGCCCAGTTCCAGCCTATGGTAAACTTGTGGTAACGGAGCATATCCATCACACCTACCTGGGGTATTGCTACTGCAAACAGGTCAGGACGCTGCGTCATGCAGGCTCCCACCAGCAGACCTCCGTTGGAGCCGCCCACAATGGCAAGCTTGCTGCTGGAGGTATAACCTTGGGCTATTAGCCATTCGGCTGCACCTATAAAGTCATCGAACACGTTCTGCTTCTGCATCTTGGTGCCGGCCAGATGCCATGCCTCGCCGTACTCGCCGCCGCCTCTAAGGTTAACCTGGGCATATATGCCGCCGGCTTCAAGATACGGAATGCGGCTGGATGAGAATGACGGAGGCAACGATATGTTGAACCCGCCGTAACCATACAGATAGACAGGATTGCTGCCGTCCAGCTTTATGCCCTTCCTGTAGGTAAGGAACATAGGTATGCGGGTGCCGTCCTTGGAATTGAAGAACACCTGTTTAGTCTCATAGTCCGACAGGTCAAAGTTGGTCTTGGGCTGTTTATAGACTTCACTGTTGCCTGTCTCTATGTTCCAGAAATAGATTGTCCCGGGGGTGGTGAAACTGGAGTATGAGTAATAACACCAGGGTTCATGAATCTTTGATGAGAAACTGGCACTGCCAACGCCGGGAAGATGCAGCTCCTCAACCTTGCGGCCGTCGTTCCTGTCAAACAGGTATGCATGCGTGGAGGCATCCTCGGAGTAGAGTGCTATGATGAAACCGTCGGTTATGAAATTGACATCATCCAGAACGCTCTCACCTTCAGGTATAAGGTCTTTCCATACGTTTGGGTTATTGATGTCGGTGACTACCAGCTTGTTCATGGGGGCATCGACATTGGTGTAGAGATATATCTTGTCTCCGTCAGTCTCAACCTGATAGCAGGTGTTTTTCATGTCCTTAGTGATCTGTACAAACTCCTTGTTCTTTGCTCCCGGACGCAGATCCATTACGTAAAGGTTGTTGCCGATGTCGGCTCCGTCCTCATAGAGGAACAGCATTGTCTCCTCTTCATTGACTGATGCCTGGTAGAAACGCAGGGGCTCTTTCTCATTCTGATAGAACAGCTTGTCCTCTGATTGTGGTGTGCCTATCTTGTGATAGTAAATCTTGTGGCCCTCGTTCTTGCCGCTGTAGGCGTGCTCATCGGTAGGCTTGTCATAAGCGCTGTAGTAGAATCCGTCCTTATACCAGGCGGCACCGGTGAACTTGGCCCATTCTATGTGGTCATCGAGCAGTTTATGGTTAGCCACATCCATCAGGAAGATCTCCTCCCAGTCACTGCCGCTGCGGGATATGGTGTATGCCATGTACTTGCCGTCATTTGAGAAATAGGTGCCTTTAAGGGCTACCGTTCCGTCATCACTCAGGGTGTTTGGGTCAAGGAACACATGTGGCTCTGATTCGGGGGAATCCATCTCATACATCACGCTTTGGTTCTGCAGACCGTCATTGCGGAAGTAGTACCACTTGCCGTTATTCTTGCGTGCGGGTAGACCCACCTTTTCATAGTTGGCCACCTCCTTGAGCCGCTCCAGCAGTCTCTTGCGCTGCGGAAGTTTTTTAAGGTAATGGTCCGTAACCTTGTTCTGGGCTATGACCCACCGGGCGGTTTCATCGGACGCATCGTCCTCAAGCCAGCGGTAGGGGTCGGCCACCTCTGTGCCGAAATAGTTGTCAACTGTGTTGTCTTGGCGCGTTACAGGAACCTTGGGCGCGCAGGCGTCAAACAGCATTGATGCCATAATGATTGAGGGTATGATTAATTTCTTCATTTACTTGGATAGCTTGTTTTGTTTTCTGCAAACTTACATAAAATTTGGTAATTTTGCAGAGTTATGAATGAGGTTGAACTGATGTCGGCGGACCTTACGCACACGCTGAGTCTCCCGTTTGCCAACGGGGGTATCAAAGCGGGATTTCCCAGCCCTGCGCAGGACTATCTGGAGGAGGCTCTTGACCTTAATCAGGAGCTGATATCCAATCCTATGGCCACGTTTTACGGGCGTGTAAAAGGGGATTCCATGATAGATGCCGGCGTGGAGGACGGCGACATACTGGTGATAGACCGCTCCATCGAGGCCCAGAGCGGAGATATGGTGGTGGGTTATCTGGACGGTGAGTTCACGCTCAAATATGTGGACCTGTCACTCAAGGATACCGGAGTAATCTGGCTGGTTCCCGCCAATAAGAGTTATCCCCGTATCAAGATTACCCCGGAGACCGATTTCCGTATCTGGGGTGTGGTAAGCTACACCATCAAGAAGAGGGTCAATCATATCTGACCTCTATAATTATAAAAGGAGTTTCCCATGTACGCCCTTATTGACTGCGACAACTGTTTTGTAAGCTGCGAGCGCGTGTTCCGGCCTGACCTGGAGGGTAAGCCGGTAGTGGTGCTCAGCAACAACGACGGTTGCGTGGTGGCCCGCAGCAACGAGGCCAAGCAGTTGGGCATAAAGGAGGGTACTCCGTTCTTTAAGCTGGCCGATGAGTTCCCGGGCGTAAAGATCGAGGCGCTGTCGAGCAACTACACCCTGTACGGCGATATGTCGGCCCGTATTATGGCAATTGTACGTATGTATGCCCCGCGGGTGGAGGTCTATTCCATTGATGAGTGTTTCTGTGACCTTACCGGAATGGAGCAGACCTTTGACCTTAAGCAGTGGGGTGAGGAACTGGCCGCCCGAATAAAGAAGTGGGTGGGCATGCCCGTAAGCATAGGGATTGGACCTACCAAGACCCTGGCCAAGGTGGCCAGCCGATATGCCAAGACATACGCCGGCTACAACAAATGCTGTGTTATTGATACCGACGGCAAACGCCGCAAGGCGCTCTCCGCTTTCCCGATAGGCAAGGTGTGGGGCATAGGGCGCGCATATGTATCCAAACTGGAGTCATACGGCTGCCGCATGGCCATTGATGTGGCCGACAAGCCGCAGGGGTGGATACGGATGCTCTTTCCGCTTCCGTTTGAGAACACCTGGCGCGAACTTAACGGAGTAAGTTGCATAGATACCGCCGAGGTCCGTGACAAGAAGAGCATCTGTACCAGCCGCAGTTTCCCGGGTATGATTACCGACCGCGAGGCATTGCGCACCCACATATCAAACTACGCCAGCCGCTGTGCCGAGAAACTGCGCCGTCAGCACAGCGTGTGCAATATAATGACGGTTTTTATTGCTACCAACTGGTTCCGCAAGGACCTGGAGTGGTATCAGGGCATGATGAACGTAACGTTGCGTACCGCATCCAGCAATACCACTGAACTTGTGGCGGCGGCATCGGGCGCATTGGACCGATTGTACCATCAGGGATTGAGCTACAAGCGTGCCGGCGTGATTGTATCGGGCATAACCCCGGACAATGCCGTACAACTGGATATCTTTGAGTCTGATGTAGAGCGCCGCAAACGTCTGGACAGCATATCACGTACGGCCGACAGCATCAACCGCCGTATGGGAACCGAGACCGTTGTGCTGGCCGCCCAGCAGTATCCTGCCGATCCCAAGACAGGAAAGG
>CADCLI010000018.1:17983-19962 GCA_902802285.1 uncultured Bacteroidales bacterium | reverse complement strand
CTATTTACAAAAACGATCTCGGCATCGGGATGTCCCAGCAGGATACGTATAAGTTCACCGGCAGTATAACCGGCTCCTCCTATGATTCCTACTTTTATCATTTCTGCTCAGGCATTACAAGTGCACAGATAAGGTAAGCCAGCAGGCCACCTCCGGCACAAAAAAGTAATACGAGGAAAATGATGCGCATTATTGTCACATCAATATCAAAATACTGGGCAAAACCGCCGCATACACCAAAAATCTTCTTGTCGGTCTTGGACCTGTAGAGTTTCTTTCCTTCTGACATAGTTTCTTAAATTTTAATTGTTAGTAAACAAGGGTAAATATACATATTTTTATCTCTCTTCGTCCGGATGAACGCTATAATAAGCGCGCAGCGGAGTCGAAGTAATCTTGATGAATCCCTTTGCGTCATCGGCAGTCCATGCCTTGGCCCCCTCGCCGTACTCACCAAGCTTGTTGTGTACCAGGTCATCGGGAGTATCGCAACCTACGGTCTGGAAACTGTACGGACGTAACTCAAGGGTTACGGTTCCGTTAACGTTACGCTGTGAGCTGGCCAGCATTGCCTCGATATCGGGCATTACGGGCTCCAGATACTGGCTCTCATGCAGGAACATTCCGTACCAGTTGGCCACCTGATCCTTCCAGTACTGCTGCCACTTGGACAGGGTGAACTTCTCAAGGAAACGGTGTGCGCCGATGATAAGCATCGGGGCGGCAGCCTCAAAGCCCACGCGGCCCTTTATGCCGATGATGGTGTCACCCACGTGGCAGTCACGGCCGATGGCATATGCTGCACCTATCTTCTCAACCTCCTGGATAGCCTTGATGCGGTCACTGAACTTCTTGCCGTTAACGGCTACCAGCTCACCCTTCTCAAAGCCCAGGCTCAGTATCTCTGAACCATCCTTGGTGGGATGCTTAAGGTAAGCGCTCTCGGGCAGGCCCTGCTTGCTGTCCAGAATCTCACCACCGCAGATTGATGTGCCCCAGATACCCACATTGTATGAGTACTTGAGCTTGGCGAAATCAGCGCTGAAACCGTTGGCGTTCAGGTAATCAATCTCCTCCTTACGGCTCAGGTTGCGGTCACGGGTCAGTGTGATGATCTCCACACCGGGAGCCTTTACCAGGAATGTCATGTCAAATCGTATCTGGTCGTTGCCGGCACCGGTTGATCCGTGTGCTATGGCATCGGCACCAATCTCATTGGCGTACTTGGCAATTGCCAGTGCCTGGAAGATACGCTCCGATGATACCGATATGGGATAGCAGTTGTTACGCAGCACATTGCCATAAACCATATACTTGAGTGATTTCTCGTAATACTCCTGAGTCACATCAAGAGTGACATATTTTACAGCGCCCAGCTTGTAGGCGTTCTCCTCATTCTTCTTGAGCTGCTCGGGGCTGAAACCGCCGGTGTTGGCGCATGCTGCATAAACCTCATAACCCATCTCACGGGTCAGATACATAACATTGTAACTTGTATCCAGACCACCCGAAAAAGCAACTACAACTTTCTTCTTTGCCATATCTTATTTATCGGTTTTCTTACTTTCTATCTTTCTGATACGCTTAAGTACATCGGCAGGAATCTTGGCCGGCAGATACTCCTCCGGGTCATACA
This sequence comes from uncultured Bacteroidales bacterium, assembly GCA_902802285.1. Classification (GTDB taxonomy): domain Bacteria; phylum Bacteroidota; class Bacteroidia; order Bacteroidales; family Bacteroidaceae; genus Colenecus. Next base: position 18,326 of record CADCLI010000018.1, on the reverse strand, counting down.
GCATTCCGGTGCAGATGCAGTACTTACGGCCTGTACGGTGCAGTATGTCCACGTTCACGCAACCTTCGCAGCCCTTCCAGAACGCCTCATCCTGAGTAAGGTCGGCAAAGGTGACAGGCTTATAGCCCAACCGGGTATTCATGGCCATCACTGCCGCTCCGCTTGTGAGCGAGAATATCTTGGCGTGCGGCCAGCGTATGCGTGCCAGTGTGAATGTCATATCCTTGATACGTTTGGCAAGCCCGCGACCGCGGTAATCAGGATGAACTATCAGACCCGAAGTAGTCACGTATTTCTTGTCCTGCCAGGTCTCAATATAGCTGAAGCCGACAAACCTGTCGCC
>CADCLI010000018.1:0-17954 GCA_902802285.1 uncultured Bacteroidales bacterium | reverse complement strand
GTTCAACAGATATTCATGGGTACGCTTGGCTATGCCTGTTCCACGTACTTTTGCAGCTTCAGATATGGTTTCCAGGATGGTATCCACGTATTTCTCGTGTGATTCATCGGCAACCACAACCTCAATATTGTCTTTCATTTCAGACCGTTATTGTTTTTCGTTCTTTATAATGATATTATGATAGGTTCCAGCAAACGTTTTATCTCCTGACGGTTTGCTCCTTCGGCCAAAACTATTAGCAGGGTATCATCGCCGGCAATTGTTCCCAATACGCCTGGAAGGGTGTGATTGTCAACATCATAAGCAAGACTGCTGGCATAACCCGGACGTGTCTTGATTACAGCCATATTACCCGAAAAATTGAGCGACACGAATCCATAACGCGGCTGATTTGAAGTCAAATCGTCACTGGAAGCGCTCTGCTTCTTTTGCAAAAGGGCATGATTGGGCAACACATAGATATAATCACCGTAGGTGTTGGCCACCTTTGATATCTTCATCTTCTTGAGGTCACGCGACAGGGTTGCCTGAGTAACGGAGTAACCTCTCTCATTCAGGACTTTCAGGAGCTGGTCCTGATTCTTGATATCCTGCTCAGAGATAATGAGACGGATAGCTTCCAAACGATTGTTCTTATTCTTCATATTGCATAAATATTCTCGTTTCGACTGCAAAAATAGTTATAATTGCGATTCAATATACAAAATTCCGAGAAATAATTATGCAAAAATAATTAAAATATGAGAGAGATGGCCGCTCAGCCACCTCTCCCATATGCATATTGCCCGTATATGACAATTGAATATCAATCCAATTCCTGGTCTGCCTCATATCCGCCCAGCAGTCGGATCTGGTTCTTCAGCATGGCAAACTGCTGGAACAGGTCATGCACCGGACGCTCATCATCGTAAGTCATGGGCTTCTTGACATAGAAAGAGAGCCACTCCTGCACACCGCTCAGCCCCGCTCTCAGGGCCAGATCGGTAAAGAGCATCAGATCCAGACAGATAGGCGCTGCAAGTATAGAGTCTCGGCAAAGGAAATTCACCTTTATCTGCATGGGATAGTTCATCCAGCCGAATATATCGATATTGTCCCAACTCTCCTTGTTGTCCTTACGCGGAGGATAGTAGTTGATCTTGACCTTGTGATATATATCGGAATAGAGTTCGGGGTATTCATCCTGTTCCAGAATATATTCTACCGATGAGGACTTGCTTATGCGTTTGGTCTCAAAGTTGTCAGGATGCTCTATCACCTGACCGTCGCGGTTACCCAGGATGTTGGTCGAGAACCAGCCCTCAACACCCAGCAGACGGGTGCGGAATATGGGAGCCATAGCACTCTTCATCATGGTCTGGCCGCTCTTGAAATCCTTACCTACTATGGGCAGGCCCTGTTTCTTGGAGAGCTCAAACATGGCGGGTATGTCAACGCACACATTGGGAGCACCCATAATGAACGGGCAGCCCTCCATCAGTGCGGCGTATGCGTATATCATACTGGGAGGCAGGTGCTTGCGGTCATCGGCCTTCATTGCTGCCTCAAATCCGGCCAGGCTTCCGTGAACCGCCTCATTACGAGGAGTATATGACTCGGTGCTGGCAATCCAGAAAACTAGCAAGCGGCTGCAGCCGTTCTGCTTCTTAAAGTTCTGAATGTCGCGGCGCAGGTTCTGTGCGTAATTCCAGCGGGTATCCTGCGGCATTGCCCATAGCGGATCAGGCACGCGGCCGAACTGAGGATCAACCAGGTTCTTTGCATATTCGGGATCAAAGCAGGCCTTCATGGGCTTGATGCGCTCCAGCTCGTCACGCACCGGCTCAATGTCCTCACGCTTGAGCACCTGGCAGTAGAGTGCGCTCTCATATGCATTGTCAGTGAATACGTCCCATGCACCGAACACGATATCATTCAGATTGGTCAGGGGAACTATCTCACCTACATGCTTGTACTGTTTCTTATCGCCGCGTCCCACGCGCATCTTACCTATCTGAGTAAAAGAACCTACGGGATTGGCCAGTCCTTTCCGGGCCATCAGCACACCGGTAATTAGGGTTGTCGATACCGCACCAAGTCCTACACACAGGACTCCAAGTTTACCCTCTGCCGGCTTTATATCACTTTTCATATATTGAAGATTATTCTTTCAGTTATAATCAGCGAATATACTCCAAAAAACCGACATTGTCCATTTATTTTCCAAGAATATGCATTTTCCGCACCTACCCCCACCCCGACCTTAGGGAAGAAAATGGCCGTACCTGCGTGCTGGCTCCCTAAGGTCACGGGGGGATGCTGCGGGAATCAGGCTGATTCCTCTTTCAGGTCCTTAAGGAGCGCCATCAAGTCGGTGATATCGGACTCTGTGAGGTCGCTGTCGCGGATAAATGTGTTCAGAAGGGATTTGGCCGATCCCCCAAAGAGGCTGTCCTTCATGTGCTTGAGTATCCATCGGTTGTACTCCGGCTTCTCCACAAGCGGATAGAAGATAAACTTCTTGCCCTCACGTTTGTGGGCAAGGAAACCCTTCTCCTCCAGAATGCGCATGAAGGTCTGAATCGTATTGTATGCAGGTTTGGGCTCAGGCAACCGCTGCAGCACATCCTCCACGCAGCAGTTGCGCACCTCCCAGATGACGTTCATCACCTCCTGCTCTCTTTCTGACAGTGCTTTCATCTCTTTATTCAATATGTTTGGGGCTCACGTACAGACGGCGGGTGAATGTGGTTACCCAACCCTCCATCTTTGTAAGCAGTTTATCCAGAAACTCTACCGGTACGGACTCATCATCCATGGGCAGTTCAAGCAGAACTATTGCGCTGCGCTCATTGCCGTCAGGGCAGTTGGCCTTGAAGTAAGGAACCAGATCGTCAAATGCCAGAGGTGCCAGTTTTGAAGGATCATTACCCTTGCATACGCACAGCTGTCCGTCAATGAATCCCATACGGAAGAACTCCTCCTTGTCCTTATTGTCGTTATACCACTTCATGTCCTTGACGTGGCGCTTGCGGCCGCTGTCATCACCATACTTTCCAAGGATAATGTAGTCAATTGAATCCCTGCGAGTCATGTTGGCAGGACCTTTGTTGGCCTCGGCACGGGTGTACTTCAAATCGGCCATCAATACTTCCATTTCTCTCCACATACGAATGGAACTGGTACGGTCAATATCAACACTGTACTTTACTTTGGATCCTGCACCGGGATAAAATTTCTCCAAATCGGCCTTGAGTTCCTTATAACTGCCAACTGTACGGGTCGCCTTTTTCTGAACCGGTTCGCCCACGGGAGATACATTATAAGCCGTATACATCAGCTTATTGTCGGCATTCACCTGTATGGCAACGTACTTATCCTTATCGGTATTGACATTGTAGCCCCAGCTTTCAACACCTGCCGGTGGAGGCGGAACGGTACGTTTGAGTGAGAATACAACAATCTTATCGGAGGCATAGGTCTTGGACAGTATCTCCACTAACTGGGCACACTTCTCAATCTGATCCTGAGTTTCAAAATGTACAAACACCATGTCTGGATTAGGATTCTTGAATGTATTCTCTTTCTTAATGCGTTCAAACTCTTTCTCAAAATTGGCAAGAGTTGCAGGATGGAAAGTCTTGTTGCCGTCAACAGTAATCCAAATGGAACCATCCTTTTCAACAATGACAAATATATCTGCCATATTAACCTTGTTGGGTCTGGGATATTTCTTCAGGAATGCATCGGCATCAAACGGTTCCTTTTGAGCCACAGACTGTGCAGTGGGCTGGACGGCAGGCGCCGGAGCTGATTCTACGGCAGGCTCAGACTGAGTCGCATCAGATTTACCCTGAGCGGTATCGGATTTGCAGGCCGATGACATCAGGATGAGAACTGCCACTGCGGGCAACAAAAGCAATGCTCTAAAGCAAGCAAAGGGAGAAGATTGACTGCGTTTCATCATCGTTATACGTTTTTTGGTTGAACAATCGGCAAAATTGCTGGTCACATACCCTATCCTGCCGCTGAGTGCGGCCTGGACAAGGCAGAGCTGATACTGGCGCTCGTTGAGTCCGTCGGCCAGCACGGCGGCATCGGCCTCATACTCGTGCACCTCCTGCAGGCTGCGCTTAAGGGCCCACGCGGCAGGGTTGAACCACTGCAGGGAGCATACCATCTGTGCCAGCAGCACATCGATTGAGTGACGGTGATGTATATGCGCCTGCTCGTGCTCAATTATCATTCGGGCGTTGTCCGATTCATAATCGGTGCGGCTTATTATTATGGTGCGGCGCCAGCTGGTGGGCTGGAACTGGCCGTCGCACACCAGCAGCTTGGAGCCGTCGGGCAAACGGCGTCCGCCCAGCCGGCAAAGCGTCTCGGCGCGGGTGATTCCAATCAGAAGACGGACTATAAAGAACGCCACACCCATCAGATATAAATAGGTAACAATCGTAAACCAATCCATCTGAGTTACCGTCTCAGCCACCTTCATACCCGTAGCAACGCTGGTCTTGGCATCGGACCTCTCAGCCGGAGCCTCAACTTCTACTATCGGTGCATATTCAGCAAAAGCCTCCTCACTCCACTCAGCAGGCAATTGGGGACTGTCCACTTTTGAACCTGAAAAAGCGTCCTCTCCAACAGAGTTATGCACGTGCAAAAGGGGACTGTCCCCAACTGCACCAATTCCACTAATCCTGATAGCCGGCAGTATAGCCGATAACCCAATTATTGAGAGCAGTAGAATCCTATTGAACCGGTGCAAAGTAGTGCGGCTCAAAGCCAACCGGTAAACCCCGTAAAGAAGGGCCAGGCAAACGGCGGATAAAACAAGGTAAATCATATCAATGGAGCATTAATTGGTTAATCTCTTGGGCAAAGAAATACTCCAAAAACCCCAAATCCTAACGTTTTAGGAGAAAAAGTCCTAAACTCTTAGGATTTTAACCTTTATTATTAGGACTTGGGCCTCACCCCTCCACCTTAGGGAAGAAAAATGACCCGTACGCAGTATAGCTCCCTAAGGTCAGGGGGTGTTCAGCACATTTCCATTTTCCCCAGCCACCTTAGGGAGAAAAAATGGTCCGTACGCGATATGACTCCCTAAGGTCAGGGGGTGTTAAAGGAAATGATTACTTTTGTAAAGAACTATAAGATTAATCGTATGAAATGGCGTAAGTACGGATGGATGGTGCCGGTAATCATCATCATTGTGAATGTGTGTGCAATATGGATAAGGTGGAGTGCCCTTCCCCATGTGCTTCCGGCCCACTTTGACCCCGCAGGCAATGCCAGTGGCTCCATGGACAGGACAACGCTGATATACTACCCCATTATCAGCCTCATGCTCTGCCTGGTTACATATGGAATTTATACTCTGGCCAACAACATGTTCAAACTAAAGACCGATGAAAAAGGCCTGCGCCTTTGCGGACTACACGTGCTTGCATCCTGTCTGGCGCTCACCGTCCTGAGCTCAACACTCGTAACGCTCACCATGGGCACCAACCCGCTCTTTATGTTTGCCGAGCCGGTACTCCTGCTGGCCGGAATAATCACATTAATAGTCTGCCTGATCAAAGCAAAGCACTAATTGTTACGCCCTTTGTTACGCTTTGTTCGGCCCTGTTCGGCATAATTCACCTACTTTTGCCGTAAACAATTATATGTCCCGATGCAAGATATCACTACTTTGCTCAATGAGTGCTACTCCGCTTTCAGTCAGACCGAGGAGTACCGTATCCTCAAGACATACCGTACACGCGACAACCGCCTCACGTTCGATGAGCGCTTTGCAATTAACAAGAGTATCGAGCGCACGTACGCACCCGTGTTTGAACTCTTAAGGGCCGATGCCCCATCACTTACAGAATCGGACCTGTTCTTTTGCGCGCTCACATTCCAGCACATAGAAACCGTAGCCATAGCCGAGTGCCTGACCGTAACCAAGGATGCCATCCGCATGCGCAAACTACGTCTGCGCGAAAAGCTGCCCAACAAGTGGTTTGACCTGCTGTTCCCCGAACAGAAGCGTAACAGTTCGGATAGTGTTACGTCACAGAATTCCGCAGAGAAAACCGCCCCCATAACTTTGCCGACAGAATCAACAAAAAACGCAAAAGTTATGAAAGAAAAAATGTCATTCGGGAAAGCTATTGCAAACTGCTTTAGCAACTATTGCAACTTTAACGGACGCGCCCGCCGCTCCGAGTACTGGTATTGGGTCTTATTCCAAGCTATAATACGCATTACCATAGTAGTGGTATTGGCTTTGATAAAAACCTTTATACCCGATCCCAGCCAATTGGAGAACGCAGCGCCCATCAAACTGACAGTTCTGATAATACCAATATTGATACTCTTATTATATCTGGGGACTGTGCTGCCATATCTGGCCGTCTCAGTACGCAGACTGCATGACCGTGATGATGCAGGATGGCTAATCATTATCCTTTTGGTATTGCCCGATTTGTTATTCCAGACTGCCAGCGTTCTCAAGGAAAACATTGTTAATCTTAGCACTTTATCATTCAACACCGGAGGCGATATAGACAAGACAATGGGGTTGGTGGCTTTCTATTATCTGGTCTCAACCATCATCAGGGTAGTCATGTTCTGCAAATCAGGAACCGAAGGTCCCAACCAATACGGACCCGATCCCATCCGTATCATATCCACGTCAGACAAACAGTAAAATGTGAGCAGATATGAAAAAGACCATACTATACACGTTCATAGTTCTTGTCTCTGTAGGGTTCTTATCAGCAATATGGTTAACCCTTAAACATAATAATGATCCCAACTACTATCCCGACGGATGGGTTGACCTTGGGCTCAGCGTCAAGTGGGAGTCAAAGAATCTGGGCGTCAAGTCACCCGAACAGGCAGGACAACTGGTCAAGTGGATCATTCTCGGTCCTCTGAGTGAATATGAAACACTAGACAGTATCACCATGTATGCAGGTCTTGACAACACCGCATCCGGTTCCGGTCAGGTAATTACCAATATGGATCGGCCGGCAGGTTGGGGATTGCCTACCAGTGACGAGTTCAATGAACTGATTGAAAAATGCAGTTGGCAGTGGACCGAACTGGACGGAGTAAAAGGTTACCGCATAACCAGCAATGTGCCGGGTTACACAACCCGTTCAATATTCCTGCCAGCTGCCGGATACAGGAATCCTGACAACAATGAGGTAAATGACTACGAAATAACAGGCGCCTACTGGACCGGTTCCAGAACAGGAAATGATTCCGGTTGTTGCCTGATATTTGACTCTACTCACCAGTTTGTTGACAACAGGAGCCTGTCCAGCGGATTATGTCTCCGCCTTGTCTGCAAGTGATTCTATTTTGTCACGATTGCCACAAAACCACCACGAGCCGGGAGCGTCAGTTTACCGGCTCTTTCATTTTTCCGGATATCGAATCCCATGCCGGGTTTGTCACCCTTGTCGGTAATCAGCATTGACAGCGTTACATCCTGCCCTATCCTTGAAAAATCCGGCTCTAAAATAATCTCACCCTCAGTGCCGTTGATGCCTGCAATGTACCAGGTATCACCGGAACGGCGCGCAATCACGGCGCTCTTTCCGGGATAGCCGGCAAGCAGGCGGGTATCGTCCCAGGCCGATGGCAGACCGGACAGCAGTTTTTTAACAGGCTCCGGCAGGTTCAGGTATGCCTCGGGGCGGTCGGCCATGTGCTGCAGGCCGGACTCAAAGAGTATGGGCAGGGCCAGCTCGTGGCAATCGGTAGTGATATGAGGGTTCTGACTGTCGGTAAATGTGCAGGGTGTATAATCCATGGGACCTATGACATTGCGGGTAAAGGGCAGCGTTGCATTATGTGCAGCGGCGGCATTCGTCATGCGGCGGTTGTTGTTGTACCACTCGGCGCCATAGACTGCCTCCATAGACATCAGGTTGGGCCATGTGCGGCTCCATCCGCGCGGTATGGTGCATCCGTGGAAATCAACCAACAGATGATGTCGGGCCGCATCCTCCAGGATATCCAGGTAGTAGTCCACCATCTCGTGGCCGTCGGGCAGGAAAAAATCAACCTTGATGCCGGTAGCGCCCATCTGCTCCAGGCGGGTCATCTCACGCTCGCGGGCCTCACGGGTACGCAGACGGTCCTGCGGGCCGGGAGCACCGTTTCCAACCCACGATGTGCCGGAGTTGTACCAAAGGTTCACCTTTACACCGCGTTCGCGTGCGTAAGCAAGCGCATCATCTATATCACCGCCGTTAGCCATCTCATCCCACTCCCAGTCAATCAGGGTGTAGGGCCAGCCCATATCGTGCGCCAGGTCAATGTACTCCTTGACCTTCTGGAAATCCTTGGAACTGTGGTTGTACGCCCAGTAAATCCATGATGAGACGCCGGGCTGGATCCATGACTTGTCTGTTAAGGTTCCTCCACTTGCCACATCGGTCACCAGAGTGGATTCAACTATATCGGCCAGCGAGCCCAGCATCAGGATACGCCACGCATGGACATCGGTCTCATCATTATCGGTGTAAGTCACAGTATAGCGGTCACCGCTGCAGGTCAGGTAAGAGCAGCTGTTGCCATGATTTATGCCCGACTCCGTTATCAGCCCAAACATGCCGTCGGCATATTCCACAAGTGCCGGATAGCTGTATTTGCCATTTGACGCCTGTGTGCTCTGGGGGTAGAACCCCTCATAGTCAGTTTTCTGACGCTGCAGCCAGCGCTTGGTGCCGTCAGGTATCACGAACGATACCTGCTCATCGGCCCCGTTGAAACGGAACGCCACGCCGTCATTGGATACCCTTACAAGAAGGTTCTTGCCCTGGGCATCGTTGCATGACATTGCCCTGTATTTATAGGTGCACTCCCTGCGCTTGCCGGAAATCATGGTGTATCTCTCATCAACGGTCTCCACGATCCGGGAACTCTCAGTCCAAAAGTTGTCACCTATCCTGATGGTCTGCACCACCTTACCGCCATATCTGACTGTCATTATGCTGTCCGATACCGACACCCTGATATTCTTATCGGGCGAACTGATTTGGGCAATCCTGGTGTAACAACTCTCCAAAAGCAATGCTCCAAGCAACGCTACTACTGAAAACAATCTGATTCTCATGACTATACTAATGTGAACTGAGCCCTAAAGTTAGATAATTTTGAAAAAAGTGACGCAAAGGGGTCGTTTAAGAATGCGTCATTAAGGGAACGAAGTGACCGCGTTTGCGTAGCAAACTAAAAGGAGGCTTAAGCCTCATTCCGACAGAGAAGGGGAGCCGATTTGGCTCCCCTTCTCTGTCGACATCACTGACAGATTATCGAACATTCTCGGAGACTATCAAAGGATTGTTCAGTTTCTGTCAACATCTGCTATCTCATATAAATAACCTATATAAAATGGTACATGCATAATTAATAATTCATATTGAATTAGCCAAGAGATAATAGAGTGTATCTGGTCAAAAGGGTCTATTCTTATAATGCCATGAAGAATAATCCAATAGGCCCACACCCCCGCCCCCATCTATGGCACTTTTCAGCAACTGTAACGGCCCTTAATTTGGGGGCCGCCACCAGTAAGTGAAGTAGGGGTATATCAATTTGAAACATTGATTTTTTGTAGTTGGTGGTAAAATAATCTTCTACTACTCTTGCCTTTTTTGCTGAACTTACTATTTATTATAAGGAGCAAGCACTAAAACAACGCTTGACAATAAAAATGGAATATAAACGACAGTATCGAGAACTAGACGATTCAACAAAACAGAAAATCAGTAACAGTAGCCGCAATCGGCCAAAAAGTGAGCAACACAAGGAGCATATCAGTCAAGGTATGCAGAAATACTGGCAAACAGTGCCGCATCGACCTGAGAACAATAATGGAGTACAAACTAATACTAAAAAATGAACAATGATGAAATCGTTATTGATGAACTCAAAATATGCTATGTTACGGCCCCGAACAATCTAAACCCACTGGAAAAGATTGAAGCGGGAAAATACTTTGACTACTTAGGTTATCGCTTTTACAGACTAACGAATGAGCGATTCCGCTTCTATTACGTTATACTTGACAAGGAAGGAGAAGTGGGCCACCTCAAATTTGGTCATTACACTGATACCGATGATGCGGCCCACCACGTCTATCTCAAAGTTCTAAATCCAATCTTATACCAAGAAGACAGGAGAAGAAGACTATTAGAGTTGCCCAAACAGATGGGGTTATCGTTCAACAATTTTACGGCCATTGATTTAGCGTTTGATACCACCACCAATGTCACTACCCTCATCAAGAAAATGATGCGTAATGACAAAATAAAGACCATCTTTAATGGTAAGGCAATTCAAAACAGGAAGGCCATAATACAAGGTATCTCTTTCCAGTACTCAACTACCCTAAATCGCTTAAGTTACCTTTCAATTACCTTTAAGCAAAAAAAGGCTGTCAACAAAAAAGATGAGGGTATTACAGTTCAGGCATACGATAAGAAAGCCGAGATTGACCACCATTCTGACAAGCGTTACATCCTCAACCATTATGGAAATCCTAAACGTCTTCATCGGCTCGAAGTTAGATTGCGTTACCGAGAATTGAAGGAATATTTTTCCTCTCGACTTATAGTGGCCGATGCCGATGTAATACAGGATATGAATTTGCGCAAAGAAATGTTCCTTTACCACCTTACTGCGGTCATCAGATTTAGTAAAGGGAGGAAGAAAATCAATTGGTCGGAGTTACTTAATATGCAGTGACAGGGGGTAGAATAACAATACCCCCTACCAATACATCTGTATCAATATAAAAACGTATCAGTTTAAAACATAAAAGAAGGTGATACACCATCGTTTAGCGTATCACCTTATAACTTTGTTTTAAATATACATATTCCGCTACTCTATCTCGGCCAACTCATAAGTTATTTCGAGTTTGTGCCTGTTAACATCTCTATATGAATATGAGTTTTCATCGTATGGAGATTTAGTCTGTGAATTAATAGAATCGGGATAATATATAATTGAAATGCCATTTTCAAATTGTATTCTGATTTCGACAGGATAGTAAAAAGGAGTAAGCACTCGTATAACACTTTTTCCATTCTTTGTTGTTGCATATCCATCTGTCAATTCAGAAAATAAGAGAGCCCTTTCTCCACGTTGAACTACTATAGTATCAACATTCGAAATAGAGTCTTTCATTGCGTATACAACACAATTCTTTGAAGTTGGATTCTCAAAATAAACATCACAAGTAACCATTGGGTCGCAACCCACCAAACAACCTAAGGTAATGACGACGCCCACAGCCATTCCCAACAAATGTCTAGTGCCTTTTGATTTCATAGTCCTCAATCTTTTTGACAAATATAGTGATATTTGTTTGATATAGGTTTCATTCAATCACTTTACGTGGTGATGTAATTATGATGCCCTTGCGGATAGTACATTTCTTCCCGATGAAAGGTTTATCTTCTGTAATCACAAAGTTCTTCAAATAGTTGTATGAAACTCCAATGGCATCTTTATCCCAGTTGTCACAGAGGGCTTTAAGATTGCCATAATAGTAGTGCTTGCCATCCAGTTCAAGATGAACAATCGTTCTTTCCTGCTTTTCCATTCAGCAAAGGTAGTCACATGAAACCGCAATTCAAAATTTTGCTCAATATATTGCATATCTTAAATATTAGCATTATATTTGTTCTGTAATAAGTTGCGGTATGGAACAGGTAGTAATATTAGCAAGAGTAAGTACAGACAAGCAGGAGTACCAGCGCCAAATCAATGAGTTGACTGACTATTGTGAGCGTGTGGGCTGGAGTGTGGAACAGACATTCTGCAACAAGGTAAGTGGAGCCAAAAGCCTTGAAGAACGCTCTGAACTGCAGGCCCTTATTAAGTATGTTCAGGAGCATGAGATAAGCAGAGTTATTTGCCTTGAAATTAGCCGCCTTGGTCGAAACACACTTGAAGCACTTAAAGTTATCCAGATGCTCACAGATAATGGAGTTAGTTTGTATGTCAAGAACTACAACCTTGAAACACTCAATCCTGATGGCAAGGTTAATCCAGTAGCCAGCCTCATTTGCACAATTTTACTTGAGATAGCCAGCATGGAGCGCCTTACCATCCAAGAACGCATGGCCAGTGGACGCAACCAGTATATAGCCAGATGTCGGGAAAAAGGCATTAAGATGGGAAGACCATCATCATACAGAAAGTCCAATGATGAGTACAGAGAACAATATTCCAAGGAAATTGGTTTACTCAGAAAAGGTATCAGTTTACGTAATATAACCGATATAACTGGTACAAGTGTAAACACCTTAAGGCGAATTAAGTCAATGGTCCAACAATGATTAGTATCTATGGAATTTGCTTTCTTCAATAATTTTTTGTAATGTATTGGAAACAAAAAATTTATGAGGACGTAAGAATAGAGAAAATTAAGTGACTATTGTCACAAGGGATATCGAACATCCCTGCCGAACTGAAGTCTCCATCCAGAAGAAAAATGGAGAGGTAAATGTTTCGTATAACCGCAGCAATGCGGATTATAATTCATCTAAAAAAATGACATCAGATGAAAACACTAATGACAACATAATTGGTCGTACCGATAAATATGAAAAACAATTAAAAGCACTCGGAGTAACCAATAAAGAACAAAGAAAAGCATTACTCTCTTTCATGTATCAAGTAGTAATGATTGCTTATGAGGTGATGGAAGAAAAACAAAAAGGAATAACAACTAATAATAATTAAGACAATGAAGAAAAAGAAAGTTAAGAAGACGCGATATGACAATTTAACAGAAAAGGTCGCGGTCATTTGGACACGTGTATCCACGGACAGGCAGGAAAAAGAGAACTGTAGTCTTGATACACGGAAAAGAGAAATTTTAGAATTTGCTCAGCGTTACAACATTAGAATAAAAGATAGTTTTGGTGGAGAGCATGAAAGCGCCGCCACTGAAGGAAAGAAGTTTAATGCGATGATTAATTATGTCAAGAAAGACCCAGAGGTCAATATAATCTTGGTTTGGAATTATAGCCGTTTCTCTAGAACAGGAGCAAAAGGAATATTGCTTAAAGATGAATTAAAAGATATGGGGAAATACGTAATTGCTGTGAGAGAATTTGTCAATCCAGACTCTGCTGTAGGGCAATTTACAGAAGATATAAAGTTCATCTTTAACAAACTGGGAAATTCGCAAAGACGTGAAGCATCTGTAGCAGGAATGAAGTCATGCATTTCAAAAGGTTACTGGTACAGCAAGCCTCCATATGGCTACTCAAAGAAAAAAATCGAAAAAGGAGTACATAAAGTCTGGGTTAATGAAAAAGGCAAGATATTGCGAAACGCCTGGGTTTGGAAGGCAGAGGGAGTACGTGAGGTTGATATTTGCAATAGATTAAACGCTCTAGGTTTAAAGATTGATAGAAAACACTTGTGTAAGATTTTACAAAATCGTTTCTATTGTGGCTATATAAATCACTCCTTATTAGATGAGGAGATAAAAGGAAAACAAGAAATTTTAATTGATGAAGATACATGGAATATTGCAAATGGTTTTTCCAAAGCAGGAACTTATGAACAATCCAGAATAAGAAAAGAATATCCCCTAAAAAGACATATTAAATGTGCCTGTTGTGGTAAACATCTGACGGGATATGAAGTAAAAGCACGAGGTAAGCATTACTATAAGTGCAATACTATTGGCTGTAGGTGCAATGAAAGTATAGATAAGATGCATAACCTATATTTAGAACAACTAGATGGTATTACTATTCCCAGACAATTATTGCCAATTATGTCTGATATGCTAAAAAAATACTTTAAGGAACTGGATAAGGAGAAATGGGCTATGAAAAGTCAATTACTAAAATCAAAAACTGAAATTGAGACACAAATTGAAAATGTAAAAATAAAATTTGGGCTAGGAAAAATCAATGATGACGTTTACCAAGTAACTATTGAACATCTTTCCTCAGAAAAGGCAAAAATCAACCAAGAAATTTTGAAAACAGAGATAGATTTATCGAACATGGATAAAAACATAAATGATGTTCTTGTATTTGTTTGTAATTTAAGAACTTGCTGGAATGAAGGGTCATACTTTACACGCCAAAAAATACAGAATTTAGTATTCCCAGAGGGTATTATGTGGGATGAGCAAAATCAAAGATATCGAACAATTAAAGTCAATGAAGCCATCTCTGTATTAGACGTTATATCAGATAATTGCAAAGATGGAAAAGAAGAAGCGACAACAGATAGTGCCCTGTTGTCGCCTTCTGTCGGAATGAGGCGACTCGAACGCCCGACCCCTACGTCCCGAACGTAGTGCGCTACCAACTGCGCTACATTCCGATCCTTGCGTAATTGCGATGCAAAGGTACACCTTTTTTTGATGATATGCACTTTTTTGCCCTCAAAAACTTGCCGGAGTTAAAAAAGTACGTATCTTTGCACCCGCATTTGAGACAAATGTTCTTGGTGTCATAGCTCAGTTGGTAGAGCAAAGGACTGAAAATCCTTGTGTCCCTGGTTCGATTCCCGGTGGCACCACAAAAAAGAGAGACGCGATTGCGCCTCTCTTTTTTATGGTGCCATCGCTATTTCTTAAGAATCTTAAATGCTATATCCTGACAAGCGACAATATACATTCCAACCGGAATGTCGGCAACGCTGAAAGAAGCCGTTCCATCCTTGTCTGTCCTATATTTGGCAGCAACAGTGCCATCCGCCAGAATCAGACTGACCGTCTGCTCTGCCTGTGCGCCCGTAACAGTTACCGAGTATCCGTCAATCAGTATCCGGACCCTGTCATTCTCTACCTGGGCAACAGCATCGGGTCCCTCCAGATCATTAAGGTCCTTAGTGGAAAAAGTAAATTTGGACAAGGCGGAAATATCATACTTGAACACGACAGATTCACCATCAACAGTAGTGGTAAAAACCGCCTCATTTTCAGTAAAAGACACAACCGGCTTGTTTATGAATGCAAAATCAATAATCTGACCTGTCTTAAGGTGAGCTGTCATAACATTCTGTGAACTAACCTCAACAGAAACAGTCATAAACAATGCCACTATCACAAAGAGAAACTTTCTCATAATGAATTTGTTATTTTTTCTTGACTTGCAAATATATACAATTCTTTTAAAGTCAACAAAAGATTACACTACCACCACTCTATATCTCCGTTTTCCCTTACAATAAACGGACGTTCGTCTTTTCCCCGCGTATAATTACGGAGCCACATCAAAGTATTAAGAGGTATATTATCATAATGAAGGCTATTGTCATCTGCAACACGATAGCCCAAAGAGTGCCATCCGCTCCCATCAAAAAAGAACAATTCATATTCATTGCCGGGACAGACGTCATTATCATCACTTCGCGGTGATACACTGCCATAATGGAGATTCATCTCTCTGCCTAAATCCAGTCCGACCCAATTGCCATCAGGTTGGTTGATCTCAAAATTGGACAGCAGATTACCGTCAAAAGCACGGTCAATGGCATCTTGGCCTGCCTCTTTATTGGCAATACCACGACCTTCCATTTTCAGACCATATTCATCATGAAATGATAATTCGGATAAACTGCCCCATGAATTGTCCGCACACATAAAACGCCAGTATTGATAATAACCTGGTGCATTCAACTCTATCAGATGCGGAATTTCCGTACTGCCGATGGTATATAGGTCTATCGGGTTGTTGAATTCCGGGTTGTCCGAGCATTGGAATTTTCCGCCAAGCAGCCGTCTTCGCATATCAACCACATTGTATGATTGATAGTACTTGCGCCTTATATCCATGGCCGTTCTCCTGACATCATCACCGACATCAAGATAATCCACTCTTCCGTTCTTGTACAGTATGAACGGACGGCTGATTGGGATCAGCTTCTTTCCATCAAATCTCATTTCACTTTCCTGACCAGTCTCTATATTTTTAATAATGGCATATTCATTAACACACCAATCTTTATATTTTTCAGGGGAAAGCATTGTGTTAATATATTCAGTATCCCCTTCGATTCTTTTATAACCCTTGTAAAATTCCAAAAGAATCCTCCTTTTATATATAAAGAAGAGGTCGGCATAATACCGACCCCTTCTTAAGAAATTATTGTTGTTCCAGTTTATCAACACATTGTTGTAAGATTCTGCGCTCTCTTTCAGTCGAAACAGAATCCATCATATCCTCAAGTTTTCCAATCATGCGTTCTTTTTCAGAATCACGACTTACATAACGTCCAGTTCTTGCACTGCGACCTCTACGTTCGGAGTACTCATTTTCTTGAGACGCATCATAGGCACCTGCATAAGCACCATCATAAGCGTGATTATAAGTATCCATAGTATGATTCATAGGCATTCTATAAGAATTACCACGATGGCTCATATCATTATCATGATACATAAACCAAGGATAATGATTAGAATTGCCACCCATATTTCTATGACTCATTTCATATTCTTCAGCACCCTCTGATTGTTTCATTGCTTTTTCTGTTTCCATGTCCAACATAATAGCAGATGCTTTATACAGACTATCAAGTTCTTGAGGGGTGATATCACCCTTTTTTAAAATCTTGCAAATCTGTTCATCAAGAAGGTCTTTGAGTTGATCATAATGTTTAGAAAGTCCCATACTCTTATGCCTCCTTTCAAGCAGTTCTACTAATACTCAAACTACCATCAACAACATTGATTAATGGAGTAGGGGTTGTGGTTGGATCATTAACAGCGCCATTAACATATTCAACAGATACAGTAAAACAACATCCACGAGGTACATCTATAGTTGCACGGCTAGTTACATTACCATAAGAGTCTACTACGGTAGGACTATAAATACTTCTACTACCATCACGACTTTCTCCTGAAACCACAATGGCTGTCGCTACGGGAGTAATTGCTCCACCTGTCGGAATTGCCACATTCCCTGTAAAGACAACATTATAACGTGCAAAACAAGATGTGGGATTATTAACGATGCCACGCAGAACAAAAATCCCCGTTCCACTTTGGTGAAAAACGTAACCACGATTACAGGGGATAGAATCCACAAAAGGAATTGCGGTATTAAGCGCTACGCTTTCAACCGCATCTCTGGTTAAATATTCTGCCATAATCACACCCCCATCAACCTATGCCACAACCACAGCCACAAGTGCCATAATTTTGTCCGCAACAATTGGGATTAGGCACTACATAAGCAGGACGAGGCACTGGAGCAAGATACTGTTCAAGAGCAGCTGTCTGGGCTTCATTGTTAGCCAGAATAGCCGCAGTCTGAGCACCCTGAGAAGCCGCAAGATTAGCCATCGTAAGCTGTCTTTCAAGATCGGCAATACGCTCATTCTTAGCATCAATTTTATCCTGACACATAACATCAAGAATACGCTGAATACCTGCGTTCTGATTCTGGAGAATATCACGCACACCTTCATTAAAAGCTGTCCTGTCAGCACAAGCTTCTGTTTGTACAACATTCTGAAGATTAGCTGAAGCTAACCTATTCTCACAGCAACAGTCCGCAAACTGAGATGCAAGCTGATTAATTCCTTGCGTCACGGCGGTCTGAGCCGCAAATGCTTGATTCATATTAGCCATTTGACGAGCAGTAGCGGCAGTTTCAGCATTTGCAAAACCTGCACTAACACCCGCAAAACCGTTACAAAGTTGAGTAGATAAACCAGAAATACCAGACTGAATTCCAGAAACACCAGACATTACAGCAGATTGGTCAAAACCACGCTGTACTTCTGCGCCCATAGAGCCGCCACCATTTCCGTAGCCACCCCAACCGCCATTTCCGAACGCGAAGAGGAATAATAATATAATCCACCAACCGTCTGATCCGCCCCAACCCATGCCGGAGCCACCGCCGTATCCACCCATCGGGGTTACAGGCATAACCATATCGTTACCATTTCCTTCTGTTAAAGCCATATTACAT
>CADCLI010000017.1 GCA_902802285.1 uncultured Bacteroidales bacterium | reverse complement strand
AACTACGCACTATCCCAGGGTTTATCGAGAACGAGGCCTCCATCCGCAAGGAAAACGCATTGCATCTTGCAATGATGGAGGCAAAGAAACGGTCTGGACTAAGCCAATCAGCCATTGCAAGACGGCTTGGCATGCCACAGCCCAACGTATCACGTATCGAACATAGCGAGGTCGTTTCGTTCAACACGTTTGCAGATTATCTTTTGGCATGTGGGTTCGATTTTACTATCAATCTTCGTATCGCAAAAGACAACACGTGTCAAGTCACGGTTAGAAGTTAGCACTGCGTTTTTTGGTTGTGTTGTTTGATGACGGGGCGGGACTTCCGCTCCTCCTGCGCAGTGCCGCACGGAGAGACGGGCGTCCCGGCATGGCTTTGAGCGTGTGGCTCCTAGCCGTCGCCATGAAAACGATTCCGATGGGAACGGCCTACGCCGTGTGGACGGGCATCGGCGCAATCGGCGGCGTGGCGGTCGGCATAATCGCGTTCGGCGAATCCGCCTCAGCCTTGCGCATCGTTTCCGCCGCGCTCATCGTCGCGGGAATTGTTGGGCTCAAACTCGCCGCGAAATGACTCGGATGGACGGCAATAGAATATTCCGTGTGCTACCGCTCCGCCGCCTTGAGGCGGAAGAAGCGGACGGATGAGGACGAGGCCGGGACGGCGTTGGTGCCGGAAGGGTCGAGAGGGAACGTGGCGGGGTTGGCGTCGTCGAGGTCGTCCGTGGCGAGGAGGGAGAAGTCGAAGCCGGCGGTGTTCACGAGCGGGGGCGTGAGGACGAGCGCCGTGCCGTCGGAGGCGAAGGCGATGTCGAGCAGCGGCGGATTGGTGAACGCGCCCGTCGGCTTGTCGAAGGCGTAGCGGAAGACGTTGTGGATGCCGAGCGCGTCGGTTTCGTCCCACGCGCCGGAGATGCCGCTGGCGGCGGCCCAGGCGGCGTAGGCGGATGTTGCGCGAAGAGTGGCCGTGACGGTGACGTCGTAACCAGGCATCGTGAGCGTCGTATCGCTGAGGACATTGGCGGTGATGTCGTTGCCGTTGGCAGTTCTGGTCACAGTGTAAACAACGCTATAGCCGGCGGGTACGGTGCCGGTGTAGGCGAGCGTGAGCGTCTGGCCCGCGCCGCTGTATATCTTGCCGCCGTAGCCGATGGCCGTGCTGCCGTAGGCGGTGATGCCGCTCACGTCGTAGGTGGTCTTGGTGCCGCTGAGGGTGATGCCTTCGCCCAGGGTGACGGTGCGGGCGCGACGGGCACCGTCCTGGTCGCTGCTTGAGCTGTTGCCACCGATACTGCCGAGGCTGATGGCCGTGTAGTAGTTGTTACTGATGGTGGCACTGATTGTGCTACCCGCAATGCTGCCGACATACCCTGTGCCGGTGACGCTGGTGCCAATATAGAGGCAGTCCTTGAGGGTATTATATTGCACGTCACCACTGATACCGCCGCAATCGTTACAAGTTAGACCGTTATTTTCGATGGTTGCGGCACTGACGCAACCAGTCATCAGGGCTCCCGAGCCATGAAAATAACCCACGACGCCGCCAAAGTTTTCTGCGGGACTGTTTCCGACCTTGATGGTAACGCTGCTTTCTACGCGGCAGTTGCGCACGGTGCCCCAGCTGATTTCACCAGCGATGCCACCGACATAATTATATCCTGTGAAGGTACTGTTGGCAAGGACGACGTTCTGCACGGTGCCCTCATAGATGTAGCCGAAGAGGCCGATATATTTGTCGGCACTGGTGTTGCCAGTGCGGGTGACAGTGATGCCGCTCACGGTGTGGCCCTGCCCGTCGTAGGCGCCGCGGAAGTAAGAGTGGTCGTTGTCGCCCTGGTAGCCGATGGGCGTGTAGCCGGCATCGCAGACGATATCCTGCGTCTGAAGGAAGGTGATGCCTTTGCACTCGTTACGGCTCACGTTGACGATGTAGGCCAGACGGTAGAGGTCGGTCTTGGTGGCTATCTCGTAGGTGTCGGTTGCCAATTGGTTGAAGTCGCTGAGTGACCAGACATAGGTCGCATCAAGTGAAATGCCGAAGTTCTTGCTGACGGTACCGCTGAAGGCGTTGCCCGCCAGGTCCTTGACAGTGCCGCTCAGGGCGCTGATGCTGAGGGTGCCGCTGGCATTGCTGGCTATCGCTCCGCTGAAGGTGAGCACGTTGCTGCCGCTACCGGCAATGTAGCTGAGCGTGCCCCACGTGGTGGTGAGCGTCGGTGTGCCCTCCACGATGACAAGCTCGCTGAAGGGCACGCTCACGTAGATGAGGTTGCCCTTCTGGTGGCGTCCACCGCTGACCTTGTAGTTGTTGAGCGCAGTGGGGGCGGTGGCATCGACCAGGCCCATACGGACGTAGAAGTCCTTGAAGCCCCAGGTGTCGTCGTCGGAACCGGCACAGTCGAAGCGGGTGGTGATGGATGCTACGTCGGGATCCAGCACCACCGAACCGGTGTTGTTATCGCGGTAGCCGCTCTTGAACTTCTGCTGCCAGAGCTTGCTCTCGGACAGGGGAAACTCGGTCCAGCTGCTGGTCTGTGATGTCCCAAACAATCCTCCTGCCGCCCGGTTGGCATAGTCGAAGCGGTGGGGGAAGAACATCTTGCCCTCGCCGCTATAGACACCGCTGCCCTCCTTGAGTTCGAAGCAGGCCTTATAGACGGAGTAGGCCGGGGCGTTCACGCTGCCCTCGGAATCGGCGCCGTCGTAGGATGCGTTGGCGGTGCCCGGAACAATCTGCACGTAATAGTAGCCGTCGTTCTTCTCCTTCATAGTGAAGCAGACGGTGGCGTAGATCTTATAGCCCATAGTCTTCAGACAGGCGGCTGTGGCACCCGTGCTGCTGATAAGGGTGTTGGTGCTCACGGTGGCGGCCTTCTGGCTATAGTCGTAGCTGTCGTCGATGAGCACGTAGCCCTGATAAGTGCCGCTGGATTCCACCTGGCTGGTGGGCGGCGTATAGGCCACATCGATGCAGTTGCCTATGCCTATCAGGTTAGCCGGGTCACCATTGAGGAACACGAAACTGTTGTTGGGAATGGCGTTGTTTACGTTGGTGCCGCTGTAGGTGAAAGGGGTGGTGGTGTTTACGTCTTTATCGCAGTGGGTGATGACGGTGCCGTCGATGTCGAGCAGCTCGAAGCGGTAGCTGCGCCGTGAGCCGGTCTGGTACCTGTAGACCTCGGCGTCGGGATTGCGCTCCGTCACGGTGACAGTCTTGCTTGTCTGTCCGGCGGCGAAGGTGAGGCTGCCGCTGACTGCGGTGAAGTGTTGCCCCTCGATGGCCGAAAGGCTCACGGTGCGGTAATAGACCGTCTCGGTGGCGGTGTTTTCGCTGCGGGTGATGGTGAAGGTGGTGATGCCTGTGCTGGTGCTGCTCGTCAAGGTCCACGTGCTTGCGGCCCAGGCGCTCTGCCCCGCGGCCAGTGCTGCTATCGTCAGCACCAGGGCGAGGACTCTCTTGATTTTAGTTTTTCCTTTCATTGCTTTATTGTTGTATTTGTTTTGCTTTTGCCGACAGGAGTCTCATTCGTGAGGGTTATATCGTGATAATCACGCCAATGATGAATGGCAGAGTACATACACCACATTATGTATGCAACGCTGGTTACAATGAGTATAGTAAGTATGATGGCAAGGACTGTCATAACAAGTAAAAAGCCCACAGTTAATACTACGGGCAAAGTTCGGAGGCATTGGATTAGAGCCTGTCAAAACGGGTAAAAAAGTCCGGGAGGTTTTGTCAAAACAGGTAAAAATTTAAGCCCGTTTGTAAAGCCTCAGTAAATTTTACACATTTTGACAGTGACGCATCAGGGGCAAACTAAAATGATACAAAAGGGGTCTGACCCCAATTGTACTATTCCAGCTGGCGGCGGACGTTATAGTATGATTGGCGGGAGCCGAAACCCGATGCGGTGACAATCTCCTCAATGGAGGCTTCGGGATGCTGGACCTTGAGACGTGCCACATGAGCCAAGCGGCAACGGTTTATATACACGTAGAACCCGCCCATACGCTCGGTGATGACCTGTGACAGATATGTGCGGTTAACGCCGCAGGCACGTGACAGGCTGGCAAGCGTAAGATGGCTGTCCAGATAAGCATGCTCCTGCTCAACGTGGCGACGTATTATGGCGGCTATATCATCCTTACGGTCTTGTGACAGTGTCTCCTCCACCACAGGCTCTGGTTTTGGCTCACTGATTTGTGGCTCAGGCAGGTCGGGAACAGCCTCGATATAGATTTTTCCAGACTCTATACGTTCCACATCCATGGTACGATGGGGAGCCAGGGCTCCTATCAGGAATATCAGTCCTATCACTGACAACAACAGCACGCCTACGGAGAGAGCGGTTTTTGAGCCTATATAAGTAGTTGTCCAACTGACCACAAGATGCAATATAGGCAGCCAGATTATACCTTTGGCAAACTGGCGCGGAAAATCATCGGGATTGGAATAGTTCTCCTCCTGGAACCGGCGGATGGCGCGGGCCACCATGATAACAGCCACCACAAAGCAGCCCAGATAAATTATAGCCAGCACGCCCGATATACTGAAGAACCAATAGCAGAAACGGTCTTTTATCTGTGTTCCAGGCATTATAGTCAGTACAAAGGCTGTAATGGCCATGATACTAAACGGTATAAACAGCGCTATTACCGGGTTGCGCCACCACCCCACTTTGAGCACCTTGCCGAAATAGCCGAACAGGAGTGCCGCACAGAATAAGGGTGAAGCCAGAATCAGCATCATGCGCAGAAAAAGCACTGCATCGGTATCGGTAGGCATGAATACTATGGGACACATCAGCAGGTCTGATAAGTAGCACACCACAACCGTCTTCCATGCCGGATAATAGTAATCGGCATGACGTGCGTAAGGTTCACATTTATGTCCCCATCTGATGGCACCGATGCACACGCTGACAGCGATATAGACCACCACCGCCGCACTGAACATCGTATCATCAAATGAGTACATCATAATGCTTTCCTCTTGTAGCAGTCCTCCTTGTCACAGAGACCGCAGGTGTATGGCAGGTAGCGGACATCGGGCCCTATGCCGATAATGCCGCTTACTGATTTCATAGGGAGCATGAGGCAGGACTCCGTGAGTTCTATACCGCAGGGGTTATTCTCCGGGAACAGGCTGAAAAGTGCCGGTTGGGCCGATACGTGCCAGCCGCAGTATCCGGGGCTGAAACGGTTGGTGCGCTTGAATCCTGCCGGATCTATCTCGGCCTGCAGCACCTTCTCCATGTAATCTGCCACGCTCTCCACAATCTGACTGCCCACGCAGTCCATCACGTAGGTCTGGAACATGTCGTCACGGCGCTTTACGGCATCGGACCACTGGAAATAGCCGTTACCCACCGTTGCCACAAATACGGCGTAGCGCTGTGCTCCGCGCAGTTGGCGGCAGATAATCCTGCCGGCATCAAAGGTTACGGGTCCACCCTGCCCTATCAGTGTAAGCTTATTGTTTTCCAGATCCAGGCTGCCATCCACCAGCACATACTTGAACTGGGGGCGCAGGAACTGGGCGCTCTCGCGCAGCAGATACCCGGTGGTACGCACAGTCTCCCTATCGGGCTCACTGTCCTTGTACCCCATGAATGAATAGACCTCTTTTAAAGGTACATCCAAACGGTTAATATCTATCTGCTGCCAGGTCATTTTTTCTCAGTGACGCAAAGGGGTCGCATCGTTTTGCGTCAGTTTTTGACGCAAAGCGAAACGACCCCTTTGCGTCACTTTGCTTCGTTAAACAAAAATTCTCTAAAGTCTGCGTAGTCCTTGCTAAGCTCCACGCTCTGCTTGGTGCCCTTCATGAAGGCCTGCAGGCGGGCGGGAATCTCCACATCACCACCGGTAATGGCATCCACCTTCTCTTTGAACTTGGCGGGATGCGCGGTCTCTAAGAACACTCCGTACTCTCCCGGCTGCAGCTGCTCCTTGAGGGCGCGGTAGCCGCAGGTGCCGTGCGGGTCAAGCAGGTAACCGGTACGCTCATAGCACTCCTTGAGCGTCTCCTTGATCTGCTCATCGGTATAGGTAGCACCACTTATGTGCCCTGCAATATCCTTATGTGAGCCTCCGTACAGGGCAAGCACACGGGCAAAGTTACTGGGATCGCCCACATCCATTGCGTTGGCCAGAGTCTGGACCGACGGTTTGGGGCTATAGACTCCGGTCTTAAGATAATTGTAGAATATGTCGTTGGCGTTATTGGCGGCAATGAAACGTTTTACGGGCAGTCCCATGAACCAGCCGAACAGTCCGGCCGTGATATTGCCAAAGTTACCGCTCGGCACGCAGATAACCAGGTTATCGGCCTTACCCAGACGTTTCATCTGTGCATAGGCATTGAAGTAGTAGAATGCCTGCGGCAGGAATCGGGCCACGTTGATTGAGTTGGCCGATGTCAGTTTCATCCTCTGGTTGAGTTCTGCATCCATAAAGGCGTTCTTGACTAATGCCTGGCAGTCATCAAACACGCCGTCAACCTCGACTGCGGTGATGTTACGGCCCAGAGTGGTGAACTGGCACTCCTGGATGGGGCTTACCTTGCCTTTGGGATATAGCACATACACGTGCACACCCTCCACGCCCAGGAATCCGTTTGCCACGGCGCTTCCGGTATCGCCCGATGTGGCCACCAGCACATTGACCAGCTGTTTCTCCTCCTTGTTGAAGTAACCCAGCAGGCGGGCCATAAAGCGTGCGCCTACATCCTTGAACGCAAGTGTGGGACCATGGAACAGCTCCAATGAGTAGATGTTGTCATCAACCTTGACAACAGGAGTCTCAAAAGCCAGAGTATCATAGACAATACGCTTAAGGTCATCGGCCGGGATATCCTCAGCAAAAAATGCCTTGGCAACCTCAAATGACATCTCCTGGAACGTCATCTTGTCTATGCCGTCAAAGAACTCCTTGCTCAGTTTGTTAAGACGCTCCGGCATGTAAAGGCCGCGGTCAGGGGCAAGTCCGCGAACCACCGCCTCACGAAGTGTAACGTCACCGGACTTATGGTTTGTGCTGTAGTATTTCATCTGAATTTGTTTTTTAACCTGGAATTTCACGAATTAAACGAATTCATAACCATAGTAATTCGAGTAATTCGGGTAATTCGCGTAATTCGTGGTTTTCTATTTCTTTTAAAAGTAAAATCATTTAAGTGAAAGAAAAATCTTAGTGAATTCAATGCCCTCAATGTTGCCGTAGCCGCCCTGCTTGCAAGACTCCTCGTCAAAAGCAGTCACGCCGTCAGCCTCCAGTCCCGGGGCATAGATAAGGAACGGAATGGGGTCCGATGTGTGCGTGCGGTGTGCGCAGGGCGTAGGATGGTCGGGCAGAACTGCAATAGCCACCGGCTCGTCCCACTTGGAGACCTCCTCATAGATGGGACCTATCAGGCGGCTGTCCAGATCCTCAACGGTGCGGTTCTTAAGGGTATAGTTGCCCTCATGACCGGCCTCATCGGGGGCCTCAACATGCACATATACAAAATCATCGGTCTTAAGGGCATCTATTGCAGCCTGTGCCTTGCCCTCATAATTGGTATCGAACAGACCGGTTGCGCCCTCCACGTCAATCACCTTCATGCCGGCATAATGGCCAATTCCCTTGATAAGGTCAACGGCCGATATCACCGAACTCCTGCGTACATTGGGATAGAGCTCACTGATGGGCTGCATGGACGGGCGGTAACCGGGCGACCATGGCCAGATGCTGTTGGCCGGGTCCTTACCCTCTGCCACACGCTTAAGGTTTACCGGATGCTTGGACAGGATATCCTGTGAGCGCAGTATCAGGTCATTAAGCAGATGAGCGGTAGGCTCTGCTTCGGGTGTTGTTGCCTTTACCATAAGGTCACGGAACGGCTGTCCCGGCACATCATGAGGCGGAGTACAGATAAGCTCTTTGCGGCCTCCGTCAATCACCAGCAGATGGCGGTACTGGATGCCGGTATGGAAATGCACCTTATCCGTGCCCAGTTCCTTGTCCAGAGCCTTAATAAGCTCATCGGCCTCAGGGGTGGTAATATGTCCTGCCGAGTGGTTCTTGATAAGTCCGTTTTCTATGCAGATTATGTTGCAGCGCATACCCATCTGTCCGGGCTTGATATCCACGCCTATGTTTGCGGCCTCCAGCACGCCGCGGCCCTCAAACGAGCGGGTCACATCATAGCCCATCACTGTCATGTTGGCCACCTCGCTTCCGGGGTGGAATCCGTCAGGGACTGTCTTGAGCATGCCGGTGCGACCTTTGCGCGCAAGCATGTCCATATAGGGTTTGCGGGCGTTCTGGAGTATGGTCTTACCGCCAAACTCCTTTACCGGCCAATCGGCCATTCCGTCGCCTAATATTATGATATACTTCATTTTATTCTTATTTAAAACCTGGGATTTCACGAATTAAACGAATAATTACCAATAACAGTAATTCAAGTAATTCGTATAATTCGCGTAATTCGCGGTTCTTTTATTCTTATTTAAAACCTGGAATTTCACGAATTAAACGAATACCAATAAACAGTAATTCAAGTAATTCGTATAATTCGCGTAATTCGCGGTTCTTGTAATAATCAAATGTTTGCAATACTCATTATGTCGGCAAACACACCTGCGGCGGTAACCGCAGCACCTGCACCGTAACCCTGAATCATCATGGGATACTCCTTGTAACGCTCGGTGGTGAGCAGGATTATGTTGTTGCTGCCCTGCAGGTTATAGAACGGATGGTACTTGTTTACCTCGGCCAGCGATATGCTTGCCTTGCCGTTCTCCAGACGGGCCACAAAACGCATGCGCTTGCCCTCCTTCTCCACACGTGCACGGCGCTGCTCAAAGTCTGCATCCAACTGCGGCAGTTTCTTCCAGAACTGGTCAATTGTACCGTCAAACAGCTCCTGCGGTATGAACAGCTCACTCTTGACATCATTCTGCTCAATGGCGTAACCGCTCTCACGGGCCAGTATCACCAGCTTGCGCAGCACATCCTTACCGCTCAGGTCAATGCGCGGATCAGGCTCGCTGTAACCCTTCTCCTTGGCCAGGCGGATGGTCTGGCTCAGGGGGCAGTCGGCACTCAGCGTGCTGAATATAAAGTTCAGTGTACCGCTCACCACAGCCTCGATCTTAAGGATACGGTCACCGCTGTTTATCAGGTCGTTGATGGTATTGATAACCGGCAGGCCTGCGCCCACATTGGTCTCAAACAGGAACTTGACACCACGGCGGCGGGCCGTTTTCTTAAGTTCCAGATACTTGTCATACTCCGATGAGGCCGCAATCTTATTGGCAGCCACCACCGATATGTTATGATCCAGGAAATCACGGTAAAGTCCGGCCACATCGGCACTGGCGGTACAATCCACAAATACGGAATTGAATATGTTCATCCCGATGACCTCATCATGCAGTATCTGAATGTTGCTGGCTGGGGCATTCTCCAACTGCTCGCGGTATGTATCCAGGTCAATGCCCTCACGGCAGAACATAGCCTTGCTGCCGCGTGCAATACCCACCACATTCAGCTTGAGCCCGCGCTCCTGCATCAGTTTTTCGCGCTGTCCGCGTATCTGCTCCAGCAGACTGCTGCCCACGGTACCCACACCACAGATAAAGAGGTTGAGCACCTGATACTCGGACAGGAAGAACGAGTCATGGATTACGTTGAGCGACTTGCGCAATGAGCTCTTCTGTACTACAAATGATATGTTGGTCTCGGATGCACCCTGAGCGCAGGCAATCACGTTGATACCGTTGCGGCCCAGCACGCTGAACAGCTTACCGGCAATACCCGGGCTGCGTTTCATGTTCTCGCCTACAATGGCCACGGTTGCCAGGTCCATCTCGGCAGATATGGGGAAAATGGCACCCAGCGCAATCTCCTTGCTGAACTCGCTGTTCAGGAGCTCGCACGCCAGTGCCGCATCCTCATTGCGTACGCCTATTGAGGTACTGTTCTCGGACGATGCCTGTGACACCATGAACACGCTGATGCCGTTCTCGGCCAGCGTCTTGAATATGCGGTAGTTAACACCTATCACGCCCACCATACCCAAGCCACGCATGGTGATAAGGGCGGTGTTGCCTATGCTTGATATACCCTTGATGGCCTTGGTTCCGGCGGGGAGTTCGTTCACTATCTCAGTACCGCGGGCAGTGGGGTTAAAAGTATTCTTTATCAGTATGGGGATGTTCTTCTGGCAAACCGGGTAGATGGTAGGCGGATAGACCACCTTGGCGCCAAAGTTGCACAGCTCCATTGCCTCCACGTAACTCAGCTCATCGATGGTGTATGCTGTGGATATCACGCGGGGATCGGCCGTCATGAATCCGTCCACATCGGTCCATATCTCAAGCACGCTGGCATCCAGAGCGGCAGCCAGGAGGGATGCGGTGTAGTCAGATCCTCCGCGGCCCAGGTTGGTTATCTCGCCCGTCTGGGCATCGGCCGATATGAATCCGGGGGCAAGGGCCTTGTGGGGCATATCCTTGAATGTCTCGCGGATAAGCCGGTAGGTAAGGTCGCTGTCAATGGAGTGGTTGTGGCCGTTGTGCTCGGTCTTGATAAAGTCACGCGAGTCATAGAGCTTGATATCATCTATGAGCTGTGCCACAATCTGTGATGACAGGCGCTCGCCGTAACTCACTATTGTATCCATGGTCTTATCCGACAGGTCGTGCAGCAGGTACAAGCCCTGCATTATCTCCTTGAGCTCACCAAAGAGCTTGCGTACCTGGTTGTACGCCTTGCGGCGACGCTCGGGTGCCACTACGTCATGTATCATCTGCTCATGACGCTCCAGCATAGCATTGGTCTCGGTCTCATACTGACGCTCGCCCTTGGCAGCCATCCTGGCCGTAGCAATAAGCTTGTCAGTGATTCCGCCCAGCGCCGAAACCACTACTATCACATCATCCTGTTGTGACTCAACAATCTGTTTAAGGTTGGTGATGCTCTCCTTAGATCCTACGGACGAGCCACCGAATTTAAGTACTTTCACAGTAGCAACGTTTTTTTCAAACTGCAAAAATACTCCTTTTCCCGCAAAACTTCTGCAATTTAGGGGGAGAACTTAAGAGATATGGTACTATTCAAACACCGCCGGATATGCAGGGCTGAAACCAGCAGCTCCGGGCTACTCCACACCTCTACGGACCCTAAACGGCGAACTCGGCATTTTTAGTCCCCTACGGGACCTAACATGCCTCAAACAAGCGCCGTTCTTAACGGGATCCTCCAAGGTGCTCCGCTATACGCCCTACGCAAATGGTTTCAGCCCTGTATATCCGGCTCCTGCAAATGGGAACCTTACCACATTACACAGTGGGAGGAAAAACTGAAAGATAACCGCTCTTAAAGGCATCGGGATAGATAAATTTTGATTCACGGAGCGGGAACTTGACAAACAGGTACTTGTCATCCTTTGACATCACTGTACCCCCGCCAAGGCTTTTATGATATACCGTGTCACCTACTTTGACCCTCTCCCAATCTTCTGGTTGTGGCATCGTGGTGATTTGCAGTGCAGGTTCCGCCACAGCCTTGTACTCCGGCTCTTCTTCGAGTACTGTCTTTGATGTATCTATCACGGTGTCCCAACCACCTATCAGGGTACCTGTGTGGGTGTTGATTCCTGTGTATTCAAGCGATGAATCCTCGTAGCGCTTGAACTTATAGACGGCATCGTTCATCAGCTCGCTATTGAATACGCCCAAGCTTACCAGCAAGCTGAAATCCTTGAGCGTAAGGCCTGTCACCTTGCGGAACAATTCGGGTTCCAGCTGCTCTATCACATCACGCAGCGAGTATTCGCGGAAATCGGTCAGGTACATAAATACAGGGATACGGGTGGCAAACTTTATGAGTTTCTCCTGAATCTCACGACGCTTGCTCTTGTACTCCTTTTCCTCATCGGACAGCTCTTTCTTCTCGCGCGGAGTGAGGTCATCGCCACGTTCTTTCTTGGTATTTTTTACCTTCTCTGACTTGTTGATTATGGTCTCAATGTCTGAATTCAGGCTGCGGAATCCCTCAATGTTCATCAGGGCACGCATTGCGTCGGGATTGTTCATCAGACGTTGCAGGGTGGCATTATCCACATTTACCAGTACGGCCGATTCCCATCTGCGGGCAAGCAATGTTGCCGTAGTGCCGCTCATAGCCATATCAAGTACTCCGGCGGCATCAATCTCCTTCATGGATGAACCATCGAACGCAAGGATAGGCAGGAACTTTATGAATTCCTCTACTTTCTTTTCGGGGTTGGATTCATGCACGTTCAGCTGGCAGCTGTACTCCTCTACCAAACGCAGGGCACGGTTGGGTGCAAAGTCAAACACGTAACAGAGCGGTTTGAGTATAACTTCATCGCCGTTCTCATCACAAGTGGTCCAGGGTGACTGAACACGGAAAGCAGCCTGGAAATAGGTCTCGGGCGATGTGGTGTTACGGAGCATCAGTATTCCGGTCCAGGGTTTAACGGTTACGCCTGTAGATAGTTTGCCGCAAGACAGGGTTATGGTCTTACTCTCCTGCGGATCATTCATGGCCTCATACACCGGACCTACCGCAGCGGCGCCCATACCGGCCCCGTTTCCGGCAGCAACTATCACACGGTAATCAGAATAAAAACGGTTCACACGCTTACGGAGCAGTCCGGCCATAGCCTCACATGCCGCAACCGATGGCAGAAACCAGTATGTATGTTGCAGATAACTTAGCAGACGGGCATCGGAGAACGGCATCGGCGGTTTCTCTGTACCCAGTTTCAGTTCAGTGACAATATTCTCAGTGTATGCGCCGCGTATCAGGTCAAGCCATTTCTGCACATACTCCTCATGAATGAAACCTTTGTCATCGGCACGGAAAAACTCGTTCAGGTCAAACTCGTCAAACTCGCCCTGCGATGCAATCTCGCGGATGCTGTCCGGCAGTTGATATGTGAGCATAACCATCTTGGGCAGTTGGGCGTATGGATTATCCGGCCCTCTCCAAGCCTCTTTGGAACGTTGCTCATCGGAATATGTCCAGTTGTAAATCTGCTCCTCTATGAATTCGCCCGTTGAAATGGCACGGAATGGCGTTCCCGACAGATACAGATACGCATGAGTGCGCAGCGGCATCAGCTCCTCATCATACATCTCGCGGGCCTCAAGTTCACGCACATTATCGGCATCCTCATTTATGATATCACCCACCTCAAGCGCCCGCATCAGCGCCGGGTCTTTCTTGTCATAAAAGTTCTTGGCATTCCTGCCCCAGGCACCATAATGATACTCGTCCAGCACTATGCAATCCCAGTCAACTGTCTGAATCCATTCATTTGTAGCCTTAATGCCTCCTACCGCATTCTTGCCCAACACATCCTGGAACGATGCAAAACAGACAAACGGCTTGCGATCGTTCACATAGTTGAACTCACGGTCATCCTGTTTTTGGCAGAACTGCCAGCCCTCAAAATCCTTATGGGTAGCCAGATCCTCCTCCCAGGCTGTCTTTACCGCAGGCTTGAAAGTAAGCACCAGAACCTTGGTCCACCCCATACGCAGCGCCAGTTGATATGTAGTGAATGTCTTGCCAAAACGCATCTTGGCGTTCCAGAGGAAATGCGGAATCAATCCCTTGTTTGCAGGGTCTTTTACAAAAGCCTTGAAGTAAGCCGATGTCTTACTGACCGCCTCCTCCTGTTCCGGCCGCATGCGGAATGAATTGGTTCTGCTTATTATGGTTTCATGACCTTCTACAGCCGATGCAATAGCCCTTTCTACAGTTTCTGCATCAGTAACAAACCACTCTCCCTCCGGGTTACGCACATGATTTTTGCGCAGTATCTTATGTATCAGATGGTCATCAAATGATGTACCGTCCTTGCGCATTGCCGGCCGCTTGAGCACAATCCTATACCTGATGCTCCCCGTCTGGTTCTGTTCCCGCACACGGGTCTCCACATCACGAGTGGTATAGCCCACCTTAAGCATTCCCTCATGTGCCGGAACACCAATATGCTCGTATGCATAAATCATAGGGGCCTCAGCGACCTTCTCCCTAAGCAAATCAGTAGCAGCCATATCCTTTTCAAGTTATGGCACACTTTGAATCTATGCTGACAGGCTATTCCTTATCCGGTTCCTTATTGTATGACATTTGAGGCTCGCTTACTTTACGTTGAGCCAAGAAATCCGTAACATAGGGCTTGGGAGTAGGTTTTGACTTAGGCCTGCTTTGCTTTACGCTAACAATCTCCTCGCCCAATGCCACTTCAATCTCAGCAATAGTACGCATGGTAAAGTTATGGGTGCCACTCATCCACTTGGTAACAACAGGAGTTTTCTTGCCTGTAGCCTTGGCAAGATCAGTCTTTGACCATCCTTTCTTTTTTAGGATATCATAAATCCGCTTGGCTATGTCAAAAGAAAAACCGACCTCCTTACGAATTACAGGCGGGACTTTTTCCAAAGCATCCTTGAACATGGGATCCATGTAATAAACCTTAGTCATCTCAGTCTATATCAATAACAATATTAAACAGCTCCTTATGTAAGTCAAGACCACTTTTTTCAACATCTGCCAATCTTGAGTCTATCATTTGTAGAGTTGAGACATGCCTTACCAATGTTTCATTCTCCTGATAAGTATCAGTAACTTTTAATCCTCCACCTCCTATTATCAAGAGACTGTCAGACATCCTGATACAATACAGTCTTAATGTGCCATGCTTGGATTTATCTCTCGGCGTTATCAACAATGGAATGGCACAAATCCTGTCACTCATCTTTCCTTCTATTCTGAAATAAGATTCCAATGCTCCGTTTTGCAATATTTTATTAATTGCTGCAATAATCTTATTAAAATCATCCTTCAAAAAAGGGTCCTCTATATCTTTGAATAACACCAAAAACTTATTAAACTCAGAAACCTCTTCATCTACACGAATAGTAAATATATCAGCGGCCTCAGTTAAAAACAAGGGTTCAAATTCTACTTTTCTCATGACTATTGATTTATCACGAGCAAAGATACGCACATTCTTTTAAATATCAAAGGATTAAGCCATAAAAAAATTAACTTATAAATTAATTTTCCAATCTGTCAGCAATAAATCAAAGAGCGCCTGTTTATAATTTGTTTCTATCTATTCCATCGGTCGGATCATTGACTCGATGAATGCAATCTCATCCTCCGTCAATCCGTATTTCTTGTAAAGCATCTCATCTGTCCATGGGTGCGAGAAGTCCTGCAGCGGAACAAATGAGTAAACCCCTCTTGCTGCGTTTTGAGTATTCTTTTTTAATAGCACCAAAAACCTAAAGAATTTTGTTTTAACGTAACTCTCTAAACTGCGAGCTTCTTCTATTGTTTGGAAAGAACCCAATACTAAATATGTTTCTGTACAACAACTCTTAGGTTCTCCAATGAATGGCTTGCCAATAATTAAATACGGAAATTCGCCACGTTCTCCATATGCCTTTGCTATCATCACCTTATATTTATCTATCCAATCTACATTCTGCAATATCAGGCTTCTTCTAATATGTCCATTAGTTGGATATGCATACACCTTAATGTCTCCACTTGAAGACACTTTAATATCGCCAAATGGTTTTCTAGCACTAATCGTGTTTTCTAGACTTATGAAATTCTTTGAAATAATCTTACGGATAATTGGGATTGCCTCGTTGAAACGGACAAAAGAATCACACCCTCCTTCAAGAAGAGGTCTTTTTAATTCTGTCTTTATTCCATGACGAATAGTCGTAACCACACATGGACCAGAATAATCTGTCTCCCAAAGGAAATAACAAACACCACCAGATAAATCAACCCCAGGAAAACACTCTGTTGAATCAAAAAAATCAACAAGATGACTTATACGCTTATCTTTAAGCATATTATCTCTGTAATCATCAAGTCCTTTTCCTCCAGAAAACCATCGTGATGGAATAATCATTGTCAAATAACGCGGTTTCAATTTTTGTGCTTGTTCTACAAATTTATGGTAAAGCGGAGTAGCACTTGACCCTGTTCCACCACCGTCATTGAGTTGATAGGGAGGATTGCCTATGATTACATCGAATTTCATGTTGTTGAAGAATTTGCCGGGGTTGTCGGTATGGATGAACATGTAGGCGTACTGCTCAGATTCTGAGCCTCGGTCATAGACCGCTTGGCTGGCTCCGCAGTACTTGCACTTGCCGCCTTCCCACGTATGATTTATGTTTGAATATAGGATATTGCCGCTTGGGGTTTTGAAGCGTGAAACGCTGTATTTGCCGTCGGCACTCTTGGAGCAATATACTGAGCGGCGTGACAGGAGCGATGTCAGTTCTGTACAGGCTATCCCGAATACCTGATTGTGCAGTATGTGGTCAATACGCTCTTGTCGGTCCGGGATTACACTCTCCAAGCCCCGGTCCAGGCGCTTTACTATCTCACGCAGGAACACTCCGCTCTTGGTAAACGGATCCAGGAATGTAGTCTTGGGGTTGCGGAACAGTTCCTGCGGCAGCAGGTCCAGAACGTTGTTTGCCAGTTCAGGTGGAGTAAAAACCTCATCATTGCTCAGGTTGGCAATGCAGTTCAGCACATCGGGATTATAACTACTGTTCTCCATAGGCTGACGGATTGATTTTTAGGAAATAAACAGGAGGATAGGTCTCTACGGGCGCATCGGCAAAGAGGTTGTCGCTGCTGTACTGCCCTATCAGGAAAGAGAATTCATAGTCACGGCGGCTTACTTTGCCACCGCCTATGAAACTCCACTCGCACACATGAATCCAGCTGCCGGGATTATCCACGCGCTTGTATGTGAGCGCATCGCCGTGAATTATGTTCTTGGAGAGGATGTATCGGGCGGCCTCAATGCATTCATCCTTGCATTTGGATTTAAAAAGTGCCTTGTATTGCTCTGTGAAATAATCCAGCAGACGCTGACGGCAGGAGGCTACATTATCGGCCAGCAGTTCTATGCCGTAGATGCTCGATACCGCCCAAATGGCATCATGCTCATATTGTAGTTGGGTATATTGCCTGGCCTTTACGCGGTCCCGGCAGACAGTGAGTTTACGGCGTAGTATCTCTATCAGGAAGTTTCCGTCACCGCAAGCAGGCTCCAGGAAACGGGAGTCTATACGCTCCGTCTCCGGCTTTACAAGGTCAAGCATGGCGTTAACGTCACGGGGAGCGGTAAACACCTCACCGTGAGCGGCCACCCTCTCCTTGGACTTGATTTGGGTGTCCATTCTGCGCTTTCATTGCGCACTTGCTGACTTATTACTCGCGGGCTATAGGGCACAAAAAAGGCGTGAACTTTCTCATTCACGCCCGAGGCCCTAGGAAAGCCCGCATCACGAATAAGTCAGCCCACGCCACAGCGCAGACATTCACTGACTTATTCGAGTGATGCAACAGAAATTTCCTAGGTTTCGGGCATCCGAATAAATAGCAAATGCTATGTTAGTATGTCTTTACAATATCAATTCTGTTCCGATACTGTACTGCGAATATACTACAAAAAAACAATAGGTACTGCAAAATGTCCAAAATAACGCGCTCTCCGCCACACACCACAAATATTATGTGTTTGCCTGAAAAAGGCTGACTCGGATTGTCTTATTTCCAAGAGTAATTGACTCTGGTTATCAGTTCAATAGTTGAAACGGAACTCGTCAAGATAGAGAGCCGATCCGTCACCGCCCGTGAAATAATCTCCGAGCACACTTGATGCGGCAACTATGACCACGTACTTTGGAGTCCTGTCATTGCGGTATTCAATATCGATGACAAACTTCTCATAGTCATCCATGTAATGGTCAAAAGCTACCCTGCCGTATCCGATTATACCCGGATCGTTGTCGGTATCCAGGAACTTGCCTTTGCCTGAATCAACTATGAACTGTCCGTCCCAGTCGGCCAGGACCACAAAGATGTGTCCGGTGTCCGTTTCCCCCTTCTTGCTTTCATATGGAGATTTTGTCACATCTATCTTTACCGGACGATAGCAGGCATAACCCTCAAGGGATTTGGGTCGTCCGCTGAACGGTATTCCCCACGTCTGGACTGAATCATGGCTGCACTCTTGCCCGGTCCTTCAACTGCCACAAACCCGGTCTCCGGCATGTATGTAGGTTTGCCCAGGCCGGCTGTCGTCTTGTTGGGAGAGCCCCATACCGTACGCTTCTCCTGACTGGCATCGGCAGCATAACACACATAGGCGCTGCCCTCCTTGCTCCAATCGTCAAAAGACATGTTGTACAGTTGTCCGGACTCGGTTTCATGTGAGACAGAAGACGTGTCAGAGGTGTTTTCCGACTGCGCATCATCAATAATGTAAATGTCATTCTTCCACTCTCCGCAAGAATAAAGCGCAGCTATCAGCAACAACAGACAATATCTTTTCATGCTTAATCAGAAATGATAAACGATACCGGTCTTTAGTGACATCAGAGACGGCTTGAAACGCACAAAGCCATGGCTTGTGATTGAGTTGCCGGATTCCGTCCCGCTCCCGTCATACCAATTGTAACCAAGCTCAAATAAAGGCAGGGATACCTCGAATGATATATCTTGGGTAGCAAAAACGCTGATTCCGGGATATACGCCTAACATCACTCTGCCCAGATCACTGTAAGTGCCCTCCTTCCTGTCATCAGCCATCTTATAGCTCTTGATATAACCCGTACGCCCTGACAGACGCCCCTCTGCAAACATTGCAATGATTTTTCCGTTGAACAACGGCAGATACTGCCTCAAGGAAACGGAGCCGCTCAATGCCTGACGGAAAAGATGACGGTCAGACTCATTGTTACCCAGGAAACTCACCGAATCAACGGCTACACGCATATCGGTATAACCTATTGCAACGCCAACCGAGGTATTGTCCCTGATGAACCATGATCCCGATGCGGATATATCAAAGTTATTCACATTACCTTCCAGGCCGGTTATCAGGCCTATCAGATCGGCACCCTCATCACCATCGGCCCCCCAATGCCCCCATCCGAACTGTATGCCGGCTGATTTGGTTCCTTTTTCTATAAAGACAGCCTCCGGATTACTCATGCCCCGTCCCTGCGCGAACAGGCCGGAGGAAATTGCCACAAGCATCGACCACAATATTAACAGTCTATTTTTCATTATTACACTGCTTTTTATCCCAATAGTTGTTTGAAAGCCTCCTCCACTTTACCTACCGGTACTATTTCAATCCCCGATTTAATATTGTTCAGGCCGTGCATATTGGCCGACGGGATTATTATCCGCTCAAAGCCCAACTTACCTGCTTCGGCGATACGCTGCTCAATACGGCTTACCGGACGGATCTCGCCCGAAAGGCCTACCTCACCGGTCATGCAGACGGTGCGGTCTACGGCAATATCCAGACTGCTGGACAGGATG
>CADCLI010000016.1 GCA_902802285.1 uncultured Bacteroidales bacterium | reverse complement strand
TCATAAACTTATGAAAAACACAGGCTTGTCGGCGTACTTGTCTGATATCAGTTGCTTGACCTGCTGTGATAATATTGCTGAGAATGAAATTGCAACTGCGTTGCGGCGACCCTCAAGGAGGTCTTTTATGGCCGATTCCATATTATCGGGCGATACAATGACATCATCATGCGGCAGGCCGTCAGGGCGGTTTAAGCAAACGTATGCTCCGTCCTTTGAGATGGAACGCCAGGCTTCATTGATCTTGGGCTGGATACTTCCAATAAGTTCATCGCTCCTCTTACGCACAGTTTCCTGAAATTCCTGAAATTTCTGTGACAGCTTTTGCTGATCGTCGGCCAACTCCTTTTCATAGCTGGAACGCATGCTTTCAGTCAGTTCATCCCGCTGATTCAGATAATCCTCGGTTTTTTTCGTTACATCATTGTTTAGAGCCTGCATCTCTTCCTGCATCCTGTTCTGTAAGGATTGCAGTTCTTCCTGGGCAGATACGTATGCGGTCATCAAGTTCTTGAATTCAGGCGTATTCAGATGGGGCTGGTTCAAGTCCTGTCCTTCATTTTTTATTGACGATGTCAACAATGACATCATTATCCTGCCGATTTCATCTTCGTCTGATCCTGTTATATCATAAAGATAAATCCATTGTGGAGATGATGATCTTGCAGGAGAACCGTCAAGCCTGAAATTGATGGGAACTGAGTATCTTACTTTTACAATGTTGCCATTCTTCCTGCCGGGTTTCCATGCGGGCATCTTACTTATTGTTCTCAGGGCTTCGGCATCAAGCAACGGATCAACAGACTTTATTACCTCTGCCTCGGTTATCGAACCGTCCGTATCTATAATGAACGAAATCACTACTCTTCCCTGAACGTTGTTTTCTCTGCACACAGCAGGATACTTTATAGTCTTTCTCAGATACTCAAGTAAAGAGGCTGTACCACCCGGAAATTCCGGTAACTCATCAGCTTCCATTTCAGGAGCCTCAATCAGTTGGGAATCACCTGTATTACTTGCATAGCCGTTTTCATTAAGTTTTGTCAGAGAGATAACCGGATCATCTGAATTGATGATGCCCTTGAACTCCTTATATCCGGTTTTATTGATCCTAATCATATTTTCCGGATTGAATTCTCTCAGAATAAAGTTGCCGTCCTGGTCAGTAAGGCTGCTATAGGATACCATCCCCTTCAGGCTTATTACGCTGACCCGTGCCTCGGCAACAGGACCGTTATCGTCAATAACCTTTCCGATGAGATAACCGTCTTGGGCCAGTTTGGCCGACAGATCGGCATCAGTAGGATAGATGTTTTCCAGATCAATCACGTCGGCCTTCTTTTCAGTACGGGCAAACAGGACAGATGTCATTCCCAGCATGGGAACAAGGAGCAGAAGCCATATAAGGCGACTTTTCCTGGTTTGGTTCTTGTTCAACATAATAATTCTCTTTTTGATGTTAAGGTTAAATGAACTGGCAAGCGCATAGGCCTCTGCACCTACAGTCCGCATTATCAACAGTTTCTGATAATCACTGTTACGAATGCCGTAGCGATTGATCACTTCGCTGTCGGCCTCAAACTCATGGACTATCTTTATCTCTTGCAGTACAAGCCAGCATACCGGGTTAACCACGGTGCAGGCTAACAGGAACACCAGGTCTACGGAATGAAGCAGTCTGATGTGTGAAAACTCATGTCTCAGACTTGCCCGGCGGGCAAATCCTTTCTCATTATCGGATATGACAATGTAGTTCATCCAACTGAACGGGCCGAAATCCTCATCGTGCGTAACCAGCCATACCGTACGGCTTATGCGGTGGCGGCGTTTCCCGCGCAGGAACCGTCTTGTTCTGATTATGCTTCGGCTCCAACCTACCAGAAGCATAAGCACATATGCCGAATACACACACACCAGAACCACTGCCCACATACTGTGCTCTGCAGGCTTAGAGGCCTCTACCGCCATCATCTGCGGCTCACCTATCAGGATAAAGGTGCCGGACAACTCTTGGGCAAACTCCATTCGCTCAATTGCCATATCGCCCATTACGGGAGTTCTTTCAGGAATGGTAATGTGCACAAGGGGGAGAAGAGCCGAAAGCAGAGTGGCTCCCAGCAGGTAGAACCGGTTGAAACGGTATAATGTGGTTCCGCTGAATGCCGCCTTATAGATGATAAGCAGCACCACCAGGGCAAACGCCCATTCCAATATGTAAAGGACTATACTACCCATGTTATTTACTTTGCGTTTTCAGCCATTCGGATAAGATCCTTGAGATCGTCAATACTTACCTCCTGCTGCTGTACAAGGCAGGATATGAAATCCTTGTATGAGCCGTTGAAGAATCGGGACACACTCTCCTTGTTCATCTGCTCAACGTATTTGTCACGGCCCACGGCAGGCTCATACAGAAAGAACCTGGCTCCAAGCTCCTGATGCTTTATCATTCCGTTTACCTCCAGGCGGCGCACAAACGTAGTCAACGTGTTGAAGTTGGGCCGGGGCTCGGGCATGCGCTCCAAAAGATCTCTCATGGACAGCGCCCCGTTATCCCAGAGCACGTTCATGATTGCAAGTTCCTTATCGGTCAGTTTTTTCATATCTCAATACTGTTTTGTTTCAGGCTTCCGATGCAAATAAATTACATCTTGTAAAAACATCCAAACATTTTGACAATTATTTATACTTTCGTTGTAAAAATAAACATACAGAAAAGCGAATAATAATTTGCCTTTAGTTGATAATCAATAAAATATAATGACTAACCACCGCATATGGTATGATAATAGCGGATGGTGGTATTAACGGTTCTTTAAATGTATCAGGGCGCATTTACTGTTATCGACCCGAAGTTTGAACTTTGACCCGTGCGTTATCTTCTTGATACTAACATGGAAAGAACACTTTTTACGCTCAGGACGAACTGTAAAACTGACTCAAAATTATAGTTTCCCTGTACCTTTTTTAGATGACACAGGGAAACGATAATTGTCACAGGGAACTGATACTATTGTGTCCGTACTGCCGATGATCTAAAGAATGTCATTAAGCTTCCTGATACTCTTGATATAGAGCAACTGGACCTAGATGCCACAACTTGGTATCTTCACGTTCTAAACGGCGGTATGTATCGGAGGCATAGAATTTGGTGAGAGCATCCAACGGACTGATATGCTCATCATCTGCAATGAAGGAAGCTACTGCCGATACCTTTCCCGCAAGAATCAAATAGAGATTATCCTGGGTTATTTCCGCTCTCATAGATGTATAGAAACCAGAACCATAATCAAGAGTACGGTTGGGAACCAAAATTCTAGGTTCGTTTACAATCTGGAGGCTTCCATGATACAGTTTCATAGGCTTAGTTTTTCTTCTATTTCTTCTAATATCC
This sequence comes from uncultured Bacteroidales bacterium, assembly GCA_902802285.1. Taxonomy (GTDB): domain Bacteria; phylum Bacteroidota; class Bacteroidia; order Bacteroidales; family Bacteroidaceae; genus Colenecus. Next base: position 22,489 of record CADCLI010000016.1, on the reverse strand, counting down.
AAGGCATGCTTTGTGTATGCAGAATATCATAATTATCAGACAGGTATTTTTTAATACCATTACGGTCAAACAATGCCGAAACATCCTCGCCTGTCATTCCGTGCTTGTTTTTATAACTCTCCAAACAGAAAGCCACAAAAAACAGTATGTCTGCATCACGTTTGCTCATATCGCAAAAATACATAATTATCAAAAATAAAAGCCACTCACGCTACAAAAACTGATTCTGCTTTCCTGGGGCATCAACATAATTATAAGTGACACAGGGAAACGGTTCATTTCTTGATGACAAACTCATGACAGCCCAATACGCCCCAATCTACCGGCGTTGCGCTGAGCGCAGGGCCACACTTGCCTAGGTAATCAACTTCTTTTACTGGCAGAGACAGATACTCTCCCTTCTTACTGGAACAGGATAATACAAGCGGCAGAAATAATGCCGACAAAAGGAAACTTGCAAACTCTTTTCTCATAATTTCAATTGGATAAATTTGCCGAACTAGTACATCCAGTTTACCTTCTTGTCCGGATACTTTGCGATGATTTCCTTGACTTTCTTAAGGTTATCATCTGAATACGGAATAGTCAATGCTTTTCTTTTGCCTTTGAACAGATCTTTTACGGCCGATTCCAATTTCTCCTCAGGTTCCTGGTCAGAGACAACACTACTGGAAAACTTAGTTACCGCATACTGCTCAGACTCCAAATAATTCAGAAGTTCCACACTGATCCAGGTGGGTTCTACGTATTTAGATGCCAAGCGGAAGTTTACAGGTAAGGTGTATTTGGTGCGAACCGGTTTGCCTCTCTGTGTGCCGGGTTTCCATTTAGGCATGACAGATATCAACCTGAGAGCCTCTGCATCAAGCAAAGGGTCAACGCTCTTTACAACTTCAGGTTCTGTGAGTGAACCATCCTTGTTGACAATGAATGTTACGAGCACACGGCCCTGAATATCCTTTTCCCTGGCATCGGCCGGATAATTTATATTCTTACGCATGAATTCCAGAAGAGCGTCGGGGCCACCGGGGAACTCCGGCACTTCAGCCATTTCAAATATGACGTCCCCGTCAGAATCGGGAATAATCTTAAGTTTGATTTCGTTCACCCCATCGACAGATGGATCTATATATTTTATATTGAGCAGCCCTTTCTTTCTGAGGATCGATTTTACTTCATCCAGGGTCTCGGTCGGTGAATCGGGCCAAAACACAATAGTAACCTGCTGATTACTCTCCTTGATGAAGTCTGAACCATCCAGAAAATCCTCAATACCGCCTAACTGCAAACGGCGTGGCTCACTGCTGATTATACACTCGTCAATGCCGTTCTCGTGGTGCAATTTCAGCTTCTGTCCGCCAATTATATCACCCTGAATTATTATTCGGTACTCATTGTAATCATACGTACCGGTACTTGCTGCAGGCAAATTGGACAGGCCTCCAGGAACTGCCTCCGCCGGTTCTTTGTAGCTTTCCATAACAAGGTTCAGAAGCATCCTGTTGCGGACTGTTTCTTTCAGGTCAATGATTGGTCCCATGGGAACATCAGGATGCATTGAAAGACGGACTTTTCGGATTTTCATCCCGTCTGATATTGCCTGATCTATGTAATCATCAAGCTCCTCTACACGGATTTGTTTCGGGGTGGTCTCACTCCTGAAACGATCCTGGCCGTTCTCATTATCAAACAATACCGTTGATACGTATAACCAGGCGGGGGTGCCTTTAACCCTGATACGCAAATCCTTATTGACTTTGTTGGACTTTGCCAGTTCGGGATTGGCGGCAGCAGACCTGACTTGAGTTTGAATAAGGTTACCTTCAGCATCGTATGATCTGGGGTAAGCCTCACTTATTTTCGTCGGATACATGGCACGGGCAAACTTCTGCTGACCGTCAGTGCATTGGTCATAATTCTTTCCGAATCTGCTCAAACACAGTTCATCGCGCAGTTCATTATATGCTTTCTGCAACTCATACCTTACATCATTCAAAACGGCAGATGATGCACCACGGTCATAATCTAATGAAAATACATGCTTCACAGTGGTCTGAACAGTTCCATACCCCTCGATTTCATAATCTTCTATAACAGGGAGCCTGGAGTCATTATCCGGATTCTGAATGAACTGCCTGGCAAGGTCCTTGAGCTCATCAACTGTAACTATTCTTGCCATTATTCCGCTCTTTACATATATCTCATTATTTCTGTTGATCTGTATAGTCATGAGGTTCCTTCGGCGTATGATCATTTCCCCATCTTTCCTATCCTCATCACTTATCACTTCATCATCTCCGATGACCCTTAATATCTGGGGAAACGGCATGGCGACGATTTTACTTGCAGGTTCAGGTAACCTGTATGACATTTCAACATCACTTTGCGTGAAACGTAATTTATCATCCATATTTACGGCCTTCTCTGTACGCGCAAACAGGACAGATGTCATTCCCAACATGGGAATCAGGAGCAGAAGCCACATGAGGCGTCTCCTCCGGGTTTTGTTCTTGTTCATCATAATAATTCGCTTTTTAATGTTAAGGTTAAAGGAGCTGGCAAGCGCATAGGCCTCTGCGCCGACAGCTTTTATCAGTAAAAGTCTCTGATAGTCCTGCTCCTGAATGCCGTAACGGTTGATCACTTCGTCATCGGCCTCATATTCGTGAACTATCTTTATCTCCTGGAGTACCAGCCAGCACACGGGGTTTACAATGGTGCAGGCCAGCAATACAACAAGGTCTATCGAGTGTAAGAGTTTTACGTGCGAGTATTCGTGACGCAGGCTGGCGCGACGGGCGAATCCGTTCTCGGAGTCCGATATCACTATGTAGTTCATCCAGCTGAACGGGCCGTACTGCTCGCTGTGCGTGACCAGCCAGACAGTGCGGCTCAGACGGCGGCGGGGCTTGCCGTGCAGGAACCTGCGTGCCTTGATTATTCCGCGGCTCCACCCTATTATAAGGGTAAGCACATAGATTGCATACGTGCCGATGAGGAATACCGCCCAGAGGCTGGTCTTGCGTTCGGGTCCAGGCAATGAGGTTTCCAGGTCGGGGGCATCGGCCCACATGGTCTGCGGCTCGGCGGTAAACGTGAATGTCCCTGACAGTTCCCGGGCAAAATTGGTCTCCTCTATTGAGAGGCCGGCTGCCACGGGGGTGCTGTCAGTGATAGTCACGTGAACAAGGGGGAGAAGGGCCGAGAGCAATGTGGCTCCCAGCAGGTAAAACCGGTTGAATCGGTGCAGAGTGGTTCCGCTGAAGGCCGCCTTGTAAATGGCTATCAGCACCAGCAGGGCAAACGCCCACTCTATTATATAAAGGACTACACTACCCATATTACTTCTTCTTTTCTACCATTTTGATAAGCTCCTTGAGCTCTTCCACGCTGACCCCCTGCTGCTCTACCAGACAGGAGATGAACTCCATGTAGGATCCGCCGAAAAACTTATTGACGCTCTCCTTGTTGACCATCTCGGCGTATTTCTCGCGGCTCACCGCCGGCTCATACAGGAAGAACCGGGCTCCCAGTTCCCTATGGGTTATCATGCCGCTGTTCTCCAGACGGCGCACAAATGTGGCCACCGTATTGAAGTGCGGCTGCGGCTCGGGCAGGCGCTCCAGAATGTCACGCATCGACATCGGCTCCCCGTCCCAGAGCACGTTCATGATTGCAATTTCCTTATCTGTCAGTTTTTTCATATAGCTGGTTTTGTCAAGTTTTAAACTAATCTCTGCTGCAAATAAACAGGGGACTGTCCCCAATTGTATCATTTTGCTAACTTTGCTGCAAAATTGGAAGTTATGGCTAAGATTAAAAGTATAGGTATTTTGACATCGGGCGGTGACGCCCCGGGTATGAACGCTGCAATCCGTGCGGTCACACGCTCGGCAATATTTGCAGGCTGGAAGGTCTGGGGTATCTACCGCGGATACGAGGGCCTCATCAACGATGACGTAAAGGAGTTCACAACCGAGAGCGTATCGGGCATAATATTTGAGGGCGGAACGATACTGCGCACATCACGCAGTAAGGATTTCATGACCGCCGAGGGACGTGCCAAAGCATATGCTACAATCAAGAAACACAAGATTGACGCCCTTATAGTAATAGGTGGTAACGGATCGCTGTCCGGCGCACAGGAGTTGTCGGCCGAATACGACATCCCGGTCATCGGCCTGCCCGGAACCATCGATAATGACCTGTACGGGACCGATAACACCATCGGCTACGATACGGCGCTCAACACAATCGTGGAGTGCGTGGACAAGATTCACGATACCGCAAACTCGCACAACCGCATATTCTTTATAGAGGTGATGGGACGCGATGCAGGTTTCCTGGCAATGAACAGCGCCATAGCCGCCGGAGCCGAGGCCGCCATCATCCCCGAGAAATTTACCGATATCGACCAGCTGGCCGCCTACATCGAGCGCGGAATCCGCAAGTCCAAACGCAGTTCGATCGTAATTGTATCGGAGGCCGATGGAGGTGCCATGCACTACGCCGAGCGTATGCACAACGAGTATCCGCAGTTTGATGTGCGTGTATCCATACTGGGTTACGTGCAGCGCGGCGGACGTCCCAGCGCACTGGACCGCATCCTGGCCAGCCGCATGGGTGTAGCTGCAATCGAGGCCTTGAAAGAGGGTCAGCGAAATGTAATGATCGGCATCGATAATGATGAGATGGTAAACATCCCAATCGCCCAGGCAGTCAAGAAGGACAAGCCCATCGGTGAAGAACTCATCAACGTACTCTCAGTCCTCTCTATCTGAAAAATAGTACAATTGGGGACAGACCCCTTTTGTACTATTTTTCCAAAATGATACAAAAGGGGTCTGTCCCCAATTGTACTATTTTAGAGTTCATCCTGGGCGTAGAGGTAGTCCAGCAGGGGTGACGGGTAGTCGCAGTAGTCACTGGGACTGAAGAAACGCTCCAACTCAGCTTTTGCTGTTTCAAGTGAGTCCGATGCGTGGATGATGTTCTCCTGATGACTGACGCAAAGGTCACCGCGCACAGTGCCGGGCAGTGCCTTGCGGCCGTTGGTGGCGCCGGCCATCTCGCGCACCACGCTTACGGCATCGATGCCCTCCCAGCAGCACAGGACCACGGGAGCCGCCATCATCGACTTCTCTATTATAGGATAAAAAGGTTTCTCCACCATGTGCGCATAATGACGGCGCAGGATATCGGCATCAAGCTGCTGCATCTTCATGGCTACAAGCTTTAGGCCGCGTTTTTCAAACCGTGATATTACCTCTCCAATCAGCCCGCGCTGCACAGTACAGGGCTTAAGTATTACAAGTGTTCTTTCCATGCCGCAAAATTAGTAAAAGTGACGCAAAGGGGTCGTTTCGTTTTGCGTCATTTATTCCGCGAAATTGCTACATTTGTGAGACTAATCATAAACCTTGCAATTATGAAGACTTTGGGCAATATCCTTTGGGTTATTCTGGGCGGTTTTGCAACGGCATTCGTCTATTATCTGATAGGATTCCTATATTGTATAACCATAATTGGTATCCCGTTCGGAGTTCAGATAATAAAAATCGGAACATTCTGCCTGTGGCCGTTTGGTCGTGAGATGGCCGATAAGCCCGGCCAGCCCGGATGTCTGAGCACCGGATTCAACGTACTGTGGATCCTGACAGGCTGGTGGGAAATTGCAGCCTTCCATCTTGTTCTGGCACTGCTATTCACCATCACCGTCATCGGCTTCCCGTTCGGCCAGATGCACTTCAGGATCGCCCTCGGATCAATCTTCCCGTTCGGCAAAGAGATCCGCAGCATAAAGTGACGCAAAGGGGTCGTTTAGTTTTGCGTCACTGAAAGCCACTCACGAGAATCCCGCAGATGTAATCAAGTGCGAATGATACAAAAGGGGACTGTCCCCTTTTGTACCAAATGTCCGCTTTAACATACTTTATGTCTTGTTTTATTGTCGCAATGTAATCTATTATTTACATTTGTGGCATCAATAACCTATTAAAGTATCGTAATTATGAAAAAGTATCATTTGCTTGACCACAAGTGGCAGAAGATTGGATTTGCCATATTTGTTTTTGGAATTGCCCTATTCCTTATTTTTCTGCTGAATTCAGTATTTACCTTCCAGCCAACTCAAATTGAAGGTCTTGTAGAGAATTACAAACTCAGACTCTTTAACAGTATGCTAGTCCCATCGGCTTTAGTCTCCTTCTTTCTAGCCATCGCTTTTGCCCTAATGGCACTTTCACAAGAGAAACAGGAGGATGAAAGGATTGTAGAAACACGTCATCAGGTCTTACCAAGGATAGTAATCCTGTACGTCATAGTTCTGGCAATCAGATTCATTGCCCTGTCTTTTGTACAAAGACTGGCTGCTCCGTTATCATACGCGTATGTGACCCATATTACAGGTATGTTTACGGGAGTAACAGCATTCATAGGATACTATGTGCTGTTTTTCAAGTTATCTTTGTGGAAACAAAACAGGGAGTTGAGCGATGAAGAATAACCTTAGAGTAGAGCGCGCCCGCGTGCGCATGACGCAGCAGGAACTGGCCGATAAGACCGGCGTGACCCGCCAGACTATCGTGGCCATAGAGCAAGGCAAGTTCAATCCCTCAACCGTGCTTGCACTCAAGATGGCCCGCGTGTTCGGTGTCACCATCGAATCCCTGTTTGAACTTGAAGAGACTGATTAGAACAATAAAAAACGGAGGTTTCCTTGTCAACTGCAAAACATAATCATATATTTGCGATATAGGGTTTGTGTCCCTTTTATTCCAATTAACTTTTCTGCAAGATGAAAAAGAGCCTTAAACATCTGCTCATCACACTGATTGCCTTACTCATGGTCATTGAGCTTAAAGCAAATGACGGCGCATTCTATGTAAACGGCAGTACGCTTGTGCCCGTCATGGAGACCGATATCTCCATCCAGAAGGAGATTCTGACCATAACAATAGGCGATGACGATTACGCTACGGTGGATGTTTACTACGAGTTCTTCAACCCCAAGGCACCAAAGACCATAACGATGGCGTTTGAGGCCGCTCCTCCCGGCGACTGGAACCCGGAACCCTTCAATCATGACGGAGTACATCCTTTCATTAAGGATTTCTCTGTAAGCATGAACGGCAACTCCCTGCCCCACAGCAATATGGTGGTACAGAAAGACTATCGCAAGGTGCAGGATTTCAAACCGTTGGACCTCAATGAATGGAAAGGTTACGGCGACACCATCCACTATAAAGGTGAAACTATTATCAACTATAGTGAGGAAGATGGGTTATTCTTTGACGGCGGCAATATGGTTTATAGTGAAAAGCTGGACAGTTTTGCTTACTTTACTTACGGTTATTTCTTTACTGCATCCTTTAGTGAAGGAGTCAATACGGTACACCATACTTACCGTTACCGTACCAGTTTTACCAATTGGTCAAAGTTTGATTTCGTATATTGGCTCACCCCCGCATCCCGATGGGCAGGAGGCAGGATCGGTGATTTTACCCTCAGGTTGATGTCCGAATCACCCCGCACGGAGATATACATGGAGAAATGCCCGTTTGACTGTAAGTATTGGAAAGCGAGTCCCGGTCAGGATCTGGTCACCTGGGCTGAGTATAAGAACGAGTATTATATGCTGGCCGACCTGTATCCTGACAAGGTGCTTGAATGGCACAAGACGGCTTTTGTGCCGGACCAGGACTTTTGCATATACTCTCCCGAATACAACCAGCCGGATCCGTTCTTCGGTACTATGGATGTGGTTGTGGATGATACTGACGGAAGTGTTTATCAGTATATGGGGCAGGATGACACCTACTATTATATTCTGGCCGATGGTGCCATCGGTCAGACACGCAAATCAACAAACCACGTTGAGACCTTCATCAATAAAGGAGAGTACTCAATCAAAAGCAGGGACTCCATCATCATAACGGCAAAAAGCCCGATCAGAAAGGCTGTAGATCTGGGACTCAGTGTCAAATGGGCTGCATGCAACATCGGCGCGGGTGAGCCCTATGAATGCGGTAGCTACTATGCCTGGGGAGAGATCCAGACCAAGAAGACCTATGAGAGCAATTATTTTGACCGCGAATTCAGGAAATACAATAAGAACAGCAGAACAGTACTGGATCAGTATGATGACGCAGCCCACAGACTATGGGGCGGCGGCTGGCGAATGCCTACCAAAGATGAATTTCAGGAACTGGTTGACAAATGCAAGTGGGAATGGACCACATTGAATGGTGTTTCGGGTTACAAGGTTACCGGCACGAACGGCAGATCCATCTTTCTGCCCATTACAGGAATGAGACTCGATACCCGTTTACTATACTCCGACACATCCGCATACTATTGGTCCGCTTCACTTGGCCCTTCAAGTTCCGAAATGGCCTGGCAGCTGTACTTTAAATCAAATGAGATAAATGTCTCCGCTCTGGTCCGTTCCGTTGGCCGCGTCATCCGCCCGGTTCATCCCTAAAAGTGACGCAAAGGGGTCGTTTAAGAATGCGTCACTTTAGCGGGTCAAAGAGCCGATGGCACATTTCATCGGTCATGGGTTTATGGTATGCCAGGTTGTACATGTAGCCCGATTTGATGGATGCGTACGGCATGATATGCCTGATAACATCACCCATATCCTTAGGATCCACGCCGAAATAGGCAGGAGCAAACAGATTCCAGTGCTGCTGCATCTGATCGGGTCTAAGGTGGAACAGGTTGTCCGTCATCTCAGGATTCGGTATCTGACATACACGCCAGCACATACCCAAATCCCACTCGGGAGCACCGTATGCGGACTGGCCTATATCAATCCAGAGGTTGCGGCGGCCGTCGGTTATAATGTTGCCTATCTGCATATCACCGTGAAGGCAGGTGGGGGTATCGGGAATCCTATCCAGTATGGGCAGGACAATGTCGCGGACAAAATCCGGAACCACATCCTCTCTATTATAGAACTCCACAATACGTTTTTTCATGGAGGGCAGCCTGGAGGTATCGGCCTTGACGGCATGTAGCTCACGTGCCACACGGGCAAAAGTAAGGCTCACCTCCTCCATCCTATCGGGCTCCTGCGATATGATACGGGCAAACGAGCGCTTGCCTTCTATCAGCTCATACTCGGCACCTACCCTCTCGCCATCGGTTACCAGCCTGTAGGGACGGGGCGTGGGCACACCCAGATCATACATCGCCTGCGCTGCACCAAACTCCTCCACGGCTACATCGGCCTCAAAACCGGGGTTGTACAACTTGGCAAGGCGCTTTTCGGTCTTGTGGGTATAAGCCACACCCTGACCGCCTTCGCCGGTCTTTACATACTCTTCAAGATTTATCTTCTCGTAGTCCATAATTACAATATCCTAAAAAGTGACGCAAAGGGGTCGTTAAACAATGCGTCATTTTAAATCAAATATCTTTCACGGAGGGTGGCGATGTCGGTGTCTGAGAGGTCAAGCGGACCTTTCAGGTAGTTTTGCATTGAGCCGTACTGAGCGTCTATCAGGTCCAGTGTCTTGACAAAATTACCGGTATTGGCGCCGATGAACGCCTGGACCACACTCAGCTCATCCTCGCGGCCGCCCATGAAACGGACGCGGCGTGACAGACGCCTTACATCCTTAGCGTAGACTGCATTCGTTGCGTCAAAATCGGCGATTATCGTCTCCCTGTCCACCCCGAGAGCCGCCAGAATGTATGCCGATGCCAGACCGGTGCGGTCCTTGCCCTGGGTGCAGTGAAAGAAGGTGGCTCCGCCATCGGAATTTTCAATGAGTATTCGCAGGAACCTGGCAAAGCGCTTCTGACATGATTCAAGTGTGACCATATTGGGATAGAGGTCACGGGCCACCTGCTGCGCCTTCTTGTTGAAGGCAGCAATCATTATCAGTTTCCTGACATTGAACTGCTTTTGTTTCTTTATCCCCATGGCCTCCTCGTCATCCATCGCATTGCCGTTGCTGTTTATGGGAATGCGAACATACTCAGCGCCTTCAATTATCCGGTCCTCACGTCCCGAAAGTTCAAAATCCTGTCTGAAATCAATGACCCTGGTAACCGGAACCTGCTGCAAGTACTTAAGGTCGGCAGCGGTGGCATCGGCCAGAGAAGCGGCACGGATCAGTTTGCCGGAGCGCACGTTGCGGCCATCGGCAGTAACATAACCGCCCAGGTCACGCGCATTGATTATTCCCTTTACAGGCAGAAACTGCTGAGTCTGAACTTCTTTTTGAAACAACATAGTCCTTTATTTACTGAATTCCTTGAGGAACGGCTTGAAATTGTTGCTTGACGGTGAATCAATGATTGCAAAAACAATGTTACTGAAACGGCCCCGGAACTCTTCCTCATCCAGAACCTGATGGAACAGACGCGCCATCTGTGCAGGCGGAGTGCAGAACGCCCCGCAACCCAATGCGCCCAGCACCAGACTGTCATGCCCTTTGAGTATGCCGATGCGCAGTATGGTGCGTATCTTCTCTTTCAGCACGGGCTTATCGGCCTCCGGGATATTGCCGTTGGCATCCAATGAGTTGTGCCCGTGCTTGGGATTGTAATTGAGTGATGCCACCGATATCACTGCAGCCCGGAAAGGATTGTCCAGCAATACATAGCCTTCATCACGGGTACCTCTGAAGAACGTGATTCCCGGACTGTAGATACCGCCGTAAGTATTATCCATAGGGTATCGCTCTGCACGCCGTTTAACGCCCACCATATCGGCCAGGTCACCGTATCGGCCTCCCGGCAGAGAGAACTGGTACAGCGATATTGCCAGCGTGCTGCGACGGCACAAATCCTCCTCCTGAGCGCTGGAGCCCTGCAGCACCCCGCCTCCGGGATGATACAGGCTGGCCATATTGAGCAAAGCCGGATTGTACCCCTGCTCCACCAGATCCCGCGTAACCAGAATGCAATCCTGATTCAAAACGTCAAAATGATACAAAAGGGGACTGTCCCCTTTTGTATCATTTTTGAGTTTGATGGGCGCGGAGAACATCTCAGAGTCTTCTACGAACGCTCCGTTGACGGGCAGTGTGACTACGCGGTCTGTCTCTGTGCGGTAGGCGCCATCACGGAAAATGTCCAGATTGTGCGTGAACACCTTGGCCAGCAACGCCCGCTTGGCATCACCTCCACGCGAGACCGATGCTTTCCACCACCCGCTAAGCCAGATCTGGCTGTTCCACTGCTGCGCTATTAACATCAGCCTTTGTCAATGCTCTCCTCAACCAGTTTGAGCAGACCCTTTGAGTCCAGCTGACTGCGCAGGGTCTCGTCATGGAAATCAGTAAGGAACCTGATAAGGTAATCCACAATGTTGTCCGAGAACACACCGCGTGAGGTATAGATGGCGCGGTCTTTCTCCAGTTCCTTAGCAGCCTCAACGCAGCAGCCGGGCAGCTGCTCCAAAGCCTCCTGTACGGCACGGTTCTTCTCATCGTGAATGTTTACGCCCAGACCCACGTATGTCTTGTCGGCAACAGCCAGGGCATCGGGCATCTCAAATCCGTGACGGGCGGCGCAGCAGAGTGCGGCCATGAGCAGATAAGTATCGGCAAAACCGTCGCTGGCACGCCATTCGAATGTCTGCTTGTAGCTGAAATCCTTGTCCTGCGCCTTCTCAAGCGGATTGCACTTGGCAGCCATATCCATACGCTTGAGCCAGCCCAGCGGAACGCGCACCAGAGCGCTGCGGTTGGAGAATGACCAGCAGAGTGATGTGGGAGCCTCCTGATGCGGAACCAGACGCATGAATGACAGCGGATGCGGGTTACCGAATGCAGGCAGTGACGTACCGGCCACCATGTAACCGGCAATAGCCTTGCGGCACTCATCGGTCAGCTCACCGTTCTTGGTCATCACAGACTGTCCGTTACGTGTAAACTTGCAGTGTACATGCATGCCCGATCCGGCCTTACCCACGGTAATCTTGGGGGCGAACGTAAGTGTTACGCCGTACTGGTAAGCCAGCTGACGCATAACCCACTTGGCAACCACCAGCTGGTCGGCGGCATCCTCTATATCGGTAGGCAGGAACTCAATCTCGTTCTGCTCATAAATCTTGCCGTCCTGGGTAAAGTTACCCACCTCACTGTGGCCGTACTTGATCAGACCGCCGCACTGGGCAATCAGCTTCATGGCCTCAGTGCGCAGATCCTGGAACTTGCAGAACGGAGCGCTCTCGTGATAGCCGCGCTGATCAGGAGTCAGGTAGAGGTCCTCGGCCTCGGAGATGACGTAGTACTCAAGCTCACCCATAGCCTGCATCTCCAGACCGGTCACGGTCTTGAACTCACTGTGAGCCTTGTGCAGTATGTACTGGGGGCTGCTCTCAAACTGGTTGCCCTCGCGGTCAAAATATGAGCAGAGCAGATCAACCGTGGGAACATCGGCAAACGGGTTCACGAATGCGGTCTTGTAACGCGGCAGCACATAGAGGTCACTCTTTCCAGCCTCGATGAAGGGGAACAGGCTGGAGCCGTCCACACGCTCACCGGCCTGCAGGATGTTCTCCAGATGCTCGGCGCTGTTGATTACAAAGTTCAGGGTCTTGAGCTTGCCGTCCCATCCGCAGTAGTGCAGGTTGATGAACTGCACCGCATTCTCGCGGCAGTAGCGGATAATATCCGCACAGGTAAATTCACTTGCAGGTTTGCCAAGAAAGCGTACCAGCAGGTTTGGGTTCATTTCAATCTTCTTGTCCATATAAAATGAGTATTTGATCCGTATATTCAACTAAATTGCAAATGTAAAGAAATTAGTCCGATTTTCTCCTTACATTTGTACAATTACCTAACCTTAGTTACTCATTGTCTATGAGAAAGAACATCCTGTCTGCAATCCTTATTGCAACACTGTCTGCCTTTTCATCCGTTTCATGTACAGCCGGTGACGGATGGGTCAAAGTACAAGGCAACAAGTTTATCGGTCCCGACGGAAAAGAACTGATATTCAGAGGATTATGTTTCTCCGATCCGGTCAAGCTGGTGCGTGAAAGACAGTGGAACGAGCGCTATTTTGCCGAGGCAGCCGATTGGGGCGCCAACGTGGTCCGTTTTGCCGTCCATCCACAGAACCTCAATTCTATGGGCTGGGACCGCACATTCCAGGCCATGGACCAGGGCATAGAATGGGCCAAACAGCACGGGATGTATGTAATTATGGATTGGCACTCTATTGGTAACCTAAAAGATGAAAGATATACCTCAGGCATGTACAACACCACCAAAGCCGAAACTTTCAGGTTCTGGCGCACGGTAGCCCTGCGTTATAAGGATGAGCCCACGGTTGCTCTATATGAGATATTCAATGAGCCAACCGTTACGGCACCCAATGTAGGCACATGCTCCTGGACCGAATGGAAACAGCTGCAGGAACAGATAATAGACACCATCCGTACTTACAACCCCAAAGCCATCTGCCTATGTGCCGGATTCAACTGGGCGTATGACCTTACACCCATAGCAAAAGAGCCCATAGCACGCACCGGCGTGGCATATGTATCCCACCCTTACCCGATGAAACGCAATGAGCCTTGGGAGGAGCAGTGGGAGAAAGACTTCGGATATGTGGCCGATACATATCCTGTTATCTGTACCGAGATAGGATTCTGCCTTGAGAATGAGCCCGGCGCTCACGTACCGGTCATGTCAACCGATGTTTACGGAGAGCATATCACCCGTTATTTTGAGAAAAAAGGAATTTCATTTACAGTCTGGTGCTTTGACACGAGTTGGGCACCTATGTTAATAAGTGACTGGAATTTCACCCCCACCACACAAGGCCGGTTCTTCAAAGCTTACCTGCAGAGCAAGGCTGTGAATCACCAAAAGTGAGTATTGACTGAGCCAGGATTAAGGAAGACCTTTGCACCGTAAAAAAAGAGTTACGATGCAAAGGTTTTTCTATAGTCTTGTTTTTTTGGCATCAGTATATACCGCACAAGTTGCTGCTCAGGAAAACACATCCCGATCCCGTCTCAGTGTGGGAGGTTACGGCGAGGTTGCCATGAGCCGGAACTTTTACAGCGACAACGTATACCGATACTCAAATCCCACCAAATATAAAGATGATCCCAGCCACGGCAGGTTTGACATCCCACATGCCGTAATATATCTGGGATACGATTTCGGTCAGGGATGGTCCGTGCAGACCGAGATTGAGTTTGAGCATACCGGTACCGGCAGTGCCGTAGAGAAAGAGTACACCGAGGCCGGCGAATGGGAGACCGAAATAGAAAAAGGCGGCGAAGTGGCACTTGAGCAGTTCTGGCTGCAAAAGGAGATTCAGCCCTGGCTAAACATCCGCATAGGTCATATGGTTGTGCCGGCAGGTGCCCTTAACAATGCCCACGAGCCACTAAATTTCTTTACAGTCTACAGACCTGAAGGAGAGTCGGCGATACTGCCTTCCACATGGCATGACACCGGCATCAGCGTTCTGGGAAACTTGGGCAATTGGAGTTATGAGTTCCAGGTGATTGCAGGTCTGGACGCATTTATGTTCAACCGTGACAACTTTATTAAATATGGTGCAGCATCACCTTATGAGTTCAAGGTGGCCAACAACTACGGTTTTGCTGCCAGGATTGACAACCGTTCCATAAAGAACCTGCGTCTCAGTCTTAGCGGATACTACGGCAACAGCATGCACAACTCGTTCCCCAACGACATGAAAGACACCAGATACAAGGACATCAAAGGCCGCACTGCAATAGGATGTTTTGATTTCAGTTACAAAGCCGATAATCTGATAATACGCGGAAATGCCGATTACGGTTATGTATCGGACGCCGTAACCATAAGCACCGTAAAGCGCAACATGACATCAAACAACGCTCCCTACAAGAAGACTCCGGTAGGAAAAGCCGCCCTAACCTACGGTGGCGAGGCCGGTTACAACATTCTTGGTAAGACAGATGAAAAACTCTTCGTGTTCGGCCGATACGAATACTATGATCCGTACATACCCGCTGCTGACCAGCAGGATTACACATTTACCGACGTACACCGCATAGCAGCCGGTATCAACTGGTTTCCGATACCGCAGATTGCCGTCAAGGCCGAGTTCTCGGAGCGTTTCCGCGACAGCCGTTACAACAACGAGCCATCGGTTTCGGTAGGTATCGCATACATGGGATTTTTCCAATAAAAAACATAACGTAATATGAAGAACAGATTCATTTTGGGCATGGCCGCAGTTGCAATAGCACTGACCGCCTGCGACGATTCAAAGAAAGAGGAGAATTCATCATCATTTGAGAACGACATCAAGGCTGCCGTTGAGCAGTACGTTCCCGGAGTTGTTTACTCAACATACAATGACCTGGCCGCAGAGTCGGCACAGCTGTATGACCTTCTGGCCGCAGCTGCCGATAAGGGTGTAGAAGATCTGACCCAGGCCGATATTGACGCCATCTGCCGGAAATTCCTCCAGGCCCGCCAGTCATGGGAGGAGTCCGAGGCATTCCTGTACGGTGCCGCAACTGATTTCGGAATTGATCCGCACATTGACACATGGCCTCTGGATGTTGAGGCTCTGGCTACCGCTTTGAGCAACGCCGAGCAGGTTGCAGCCCTTGAAGGTGAGGACGGAATAGCAGACGCATCAGCCAAACTGGGTGCCGAACTGCTGGGATTCCACGGTATCGAGTTCATCCTGTTCCGCGACGGACAGAACCGCACCGTAAGTGCCCTGCAGGGAAATGAGGATCACGAGGCATTCAGCGGTAAGACCGTTACCGGCGCACAGGAACTTCTCTATGCAGCAGCAGTGGCAGGCGACCTGCGTGACAACTGCTACCGTCTGAGCGTATCATGGAACCCCGATGCACCCCAGGCCTGGCAGGAGCGGTGCGAGGAACTGGAGGTTCCCGTCACACTTTCAGGATCCGACAAGACATACGGCGAGAACATGCTTGGCGCAGCTCAGGCCGGCAGCACCTACGCCACATGGCAGGAGACAGCATCATCAATATTGGTAGCCGGATGCTCCAACATATGCAACGAGGTTGCCAACGTAAAGATGGGTAACGCCCACAGCGGTGAGGATATCAACTATATAGAGTCACCCTACAGCAAGAAATCATTCCAGGATTTCATCGATAACATCCTGAGCATCCAGTACTCTCTCTACGGAAAGGCCGGAGCCACTACACCTGAGAGCAAATCACTCATAAACATACTCAAGAATTACAAGTATGACGGAGCCGATGCCCTACAGACCAAGCTCAGCGAATCCGTAAACGCCCTGAAGGAGTGCCAGAAGAAGGGTGCATTCGCTGATATCTATCGAGACGACGCCGTTCAGAATGCCATGAATGTCATCAACGAGCTTGACGATGAACTCAACAAAGCTGCCGAATGGATTGTAAAACAGTAAAATAGATATGAGACAACTGATTAAGGCTACAGCCCTTATAGGGTTGACCGTTGCCGTCGCTTCCTGCGACGGCAATGACGGTATTAAGGAGAACGTATCCAGAGAACCTGATGCCAAATACGTAGGCCAGGCTATCGGAAACTTCAGTGCCGGCGAGTGGTATCCCGGCGGCGAACTGGGAACCACAAGTAATGTAACGGCAGGCTGTTACGAAGACGAGACTCCGGCGGTAACAGCCCAGGGACTTGATATGGCATTCAACCTGGGTGAGGCTGCATTTGAACGCAAGTACACCATTGCTACAGCCCCATTCAAGGGACTTGGCCCAGCCTATCTGCGTTCTTCATGCCTGGACTGCCACCCGGGCTACGGACACGGCAAGCGACAGTATGAATACCGTTCCACATTCGGCAACGGTTATCTGCTAGTGGTATATCATCCTGCCGACGGGCAGAACAGCGACGACGGTCCATATGTAGCCGAAGTCACCGGAATGCCCCAGACCAAAGCCACATACCCATTCCTGCCTCCGATTGAAGAGGAGAAGATAGATATACAGTGGCTTCCCATAACCAGTATGGAGAGTGGCCTGCCCATGAAATTCCCCGACGGCGAGGAGTACAGCCTCATCTACCCCGAGGTCAACATACCGGCCAGTGCCTTCAACACCAAACCCACCCCGTACGAAACCGGGGCAGTGGCATTCCGTCTGGAATCGACCATCGGAATAATCGGCTCCGGATTGCTGGATGCCATACCCCAGGACAGTATTCGTGAACAGTACCGCCGCGAGGCACGTTTCGTGGAACTCAACCCCGCTTTCTGGGATAAGGAGACAAATGATTTTGCAGCAGGTGCATGGTATGGATATGAGAGACTGGGAGACGGACAGTTTGCCGACGGCACACCTGCATTGCAGGGCACCAAGCTGCTCAAACGCTTCACATACGCCATGACACGTGCCACACTTCAGGACGGTGCCGGTGCCAATGCCATTTGGAACATCACCAATGTGAGTCGAAGCGACCGCCCCAAGCTCTACACCACAACAGCCTGGGCTACCGCAATGTCTGAAAATGCAGATGTTATAGCAGCAATAAAGGCCGATCCCACATCACCTTACTATGCCGACGGTACAGATGAGGGCATCCGTGATGCCGTTCTCCATCTTCTGGACCCAGGCACAAACCAGTTTGACAACCAGTGGCATAACTTTACTGCCGAGATGAGCGACGAGCAGTATTACAATTTCATGGTATGGCACCGCGGACTCTCCATACCACGTGCACGCAATCTGAACCGCAAGGAGGTCCAGTTGGGTAAAGATGTATTCAACCGCATAGGCTGCGCCACCTGTCACCGTCCGTCATGGACCACCTCCGATGACAACTACTGGAAACCCGCCGTCTATGCGGACAAGGAGTTGCCGCGTTATCAGAACCAGACAATCTGGCCCTACACTGACATGATACAGCACCGTCTATATATGAAAAACGGCATTCACGGAAGCTGGTGCCGAACCACTCCGCTCTGGGGCCGCGGACTCTCACTCATCAACACCGGAGCCGATGACCGACTGCACGACTGCCGCGCCCGCAATGTCATCGAGGCCATCATGTGGCATGGATACAGCAAGGAAAGCGAGGCTTATATGGCCACCGAAAAGTTTTACAATCTGACCAAAGAAGAACGTGACGCAGTTGTGGAATTCATCAATTCCATTTAACTTAGCAGCCCAAGGCATTCAACATCCGGCATGAAAAGGGAGAAACTGCTCAAATATCTGTCTTTCGGTACAGCAGCTGTCATCATAATCATGATGGCGGCTGCCACCGTTATTGAGAAACTGTACGGTACGGCACAGGCTTTCCGATTGGTCTATCACAACCCGGTGTTCATCGCTCTCTGGGCTTTGTGTGCCGTATCGGGCGTTTTTTTCCTGATAAAGCGCAAGACCATACGGAAACCGTCAGTTTTCTTCCTTCACATCGCACTGGTCCTGATTCTGGCCGGAGCCCTGGTTACCATGCTAACCGGCAGGCAGGGGCGGATATATCTGCGACAGGGAGTGACCACCAAGGAATGGGCCTCCGATGAGGGGTTCCGCCAGAAACTCCCGTTCAGTCTCACTCTCAAGGAGTTCAGCATCGAATACTATGAAGGCTCCCGGGCTGCATCCGATTACAGCAGCACAGTCCTTCTGGAAGATCCAGATGCCGGAGTCAGCACCATCCAGGTCATTTCCATGAACAACATACTCAAGTATCACGGATACCGTTTCTATCAGGCCAGTTACGATGAGGATGGCCAGGGTAGCCTGCTCTCCGTAAGCCATGACCCGTGGGGCGTAGGTATTACCTACACCGGTTATATCCTGCTGCTCATATCTCTGGCAGGCTTTTTCTTCCAAAAGAATTCCGGTTTCCGTACCGCTGTGGGCAATCTCCGCAAACAGGTTTCGGTTATTCTGATTCTGCTGATTGCCGGAACAGGTACTGCCAAGGCATCCGGAGCAGGTTTTGATCTTCCGGTCCTGCCCGACAGCATATCTGCCCGCTTTGACCTGCTTCATATCTACTACAATGATCGCGTAGCACCGCTCGGGACCATGACACGCGACTACAGCCTTAAAGCATACGGCAAAAACGGTTATCAGGGTTATACCTCCACCCAGGTGGTTACAGGATGGCTATTCTGGTATGACTGGTGGAACGTAGTCCCGTTCAAGCTCAAAAGCAAGGACCGCGGTACAGGGGTCGAGACCGAGAAAGAGTCAATACGCATGCAGGCCGCATCGGGCAAGGCATTCAGGATATTTCCCCTAAGAATTGACCCCGAGACCGGACTTGCAGTACAGCAGGGCGGCCGTGTAGAATGGTTCTCACCGAGCGATCCGCTGCCCGAGGAACTTGATTACAGCACATGGGTATTCATACGCCGTTCAATAGACCTTATCCATGATGAGATAAAGAATGATAACTGGCAGAAGGTCAGTCTGATTCTGGACAAGATAGTCAAGTACCAGCATAAGGTTGCCGCCGATGTACTGCCCTCCGCCGCTCATTTCCGCGCAGAGATGCTCTACAACAGGACATCCAGACCAATGGTTCCGTTCATGGCCTCCATAACGCTGGGGATGATAGTGTTTGTAATAACCGGCATCATGATGGGACGTGGCCGCAAGACGCCTGCATGGATAAGCAACTCACTGCTGGCTATCTCCATCGTCCTGTTGGCTTACCTCACTCTTGTACTGGGACTGCGCTGGTATGTGTCGGGACACGCTCCGTTTGCCGGCAGTTACTCGGTGATGATGCTTATGGCCTGGCTCGTATCCATAGCCATGATTGTTCTTTACCGCAGTATTCCCATTATCCAGCCTATGGGATTCATACTGGCCGGATTCACCATGCTGGTGGCATCACTTGCCGGCTCCAATCCGCAGATTACGCACCTCATGCCGGTACTGCAGTCTCCCCTGCTGAGCATCCATGTGCTATGCATGATGGTTTCATATACGCTTTTCGGACTTGTTGCTCTGAACGGTATAATGGGACTGCTTATGCCCCTGGAGGCATCGGCCAAACTACGTGATGTCAGTCTGGTAATCCTGTATCCTGCCGTATTCATCCTGACAACAGGAACATTCATAGGAGCCGTCTGGGCCAACATATCTTGGGGGAACTACTGGAGTTGGGATCCAAAGGAGACATGGGCTCTGATTACCATGCTCATCTATGCCGCCATGCTTCACAGCAGCACTATGTCACGTTTCAGCAAGCCGCGGTTCTTCCACGCTTATTCGGTTGCCGCCATCATCGCTGTTCTCATCACCTATTTCGGAGTAAACCTGGTTCTGGGAGGCATGCACGCATACGCGTGAATTTTACTGCAGATTCACCTCTGCAATATCAATCAGATTGTTTATTATGGCGTAAATCGTCAGACCGGCCGGTGAGTGTATCTGGAGTTTGGCCGTGATATTGCGTCTGTGGGTGGTCACCGTATGTATAGAAAGGAACAGCGCATCGGCAATCTCCTTGTTGGACATCCCCTTGGCCACACATTTTATTATATCCTTCTCCCGGTCACTGAGTATTGCCACACTGGCGTCAGTTCTTGTTTCCGATACGCCTCCATGCGATATGTCCATACCCACCGCTGATTTTTCAAGCTTCATGACAGCCGGAACAAACAGGCGCTCCTCTATCTCGCTGTGTGATATGAGATCGTTTTCGCAGTTTATGATATCATACAGTGCCGAATTGAGCAGATCGTTGTTGGGCTGTCGGTAGTGACGGATGACTATGTCCTTGAGTTCCTTCAGTTTCTGTGAACCGTTGTCATGGCTTACCGAATATTTGGATATATTGAACTTGCCTGTGGGCAGTCCGTGCATCAGTTTCTCAACATACTTGAATATGGTATCGTTCTCATAACTCATATGGTTCTCCACCTCGATGGTGTAGTCATCATAGAATTTGAGTATCAGGAATGCCACGTCATTGACGTCATTGCAATTGATGGCTTCAATCAGTTTGCGGCGGATGGTAGGCAGTATGAAATCGCTGAAATAGGTATGAGCTCTCTTCAGGTAGTCAATCAGTGAAGGCAGTGATACTGAATAACCGGTATAGTTCTTTCCGGCAATCAGGTTGGCCACAGCCAGGAAGGTTGAACAGTCAACACCGTTATCACGGCAGACCTCATCTATAGTACTGTCGCCGAATCCGAAATGAATTCCGAACCGGCTTATTACCAGAAGCAACAGATTGTCATCATCAATAAGGTCCCTCATCTTGTCCTGAGGGATGTACTCGGATGCTTTTACTCCCATTTAAATTTCAAATAAGTCTTACTGAATGCAAAAGTAATCCATTCTGCAATAACGGAACATACTCAATTGTAAGTAAAAAAAAGATTGGCTGCAGACCGGAATCTTACAGCCAACCTTTTATCAATCAATTGGAATCACTTCTTTTTCTTATCTTCCTTGATTTCCTCAGCCTGAGCAGTCTCTGCCTCTTTTTTCTTGGCAAGATACTCGGGCAGGTTCAGACCTGCCATATTGAACAGATCCGACATGGGTGGAACAGACTTGAGCAGTCCGCTCAGGAAATTGGCGGTAGAACCCTTTCCGTCTGCACTGTTGCCTGAATCCCAAACGGTCACGTTGTCGAACTTGATACCCTTGATAGCCTCTACCTGAGTCTTTACAAGTTCCGGCATCTTCTCGGACATAAGCAGCATGAATGCCTTGGCGGCATCACCACCGGCTGCCTGTACCATCTTGTCATAACCGGCAGCCTGCTTGGTCAGGATCTCAAAGTAACCCTTAGCCTCGGCCTCCATGCGGGCGAATATGGCATCGGCCTCACCCTTGGCGCTTACGCGGAGTTTCTCAGCCTCAGCCTCGGCGGCTATGATTATACGGTCCTTCTCAACCTGCTGGGCTACCAGGATGTTGGCCTGCTGGGTTGAACGTTCACGTTCGGCACGGGCATTCTCAGCGTCACGCTCGGCGATGTAGGCATCCTGCAGTGCCTTGGCCTGCTGTACCTTCTCGGCTGTTACAGCCAGGCGGTTAGCTTCGGCCTCCTTCTCACGGCGGAATGCATCAGAATTTGCAATCTCAACCTTGGCGTTGTTCTCACCCTGTACGGCTACGGCGTTGGCCTGCGATGTACGGATACGGGTCTCCTTTACAGCCTCTGCCTTACCGATCTCACCGTTACGGTCCTGCTCTGCCACGCTTACCTTTGCCTCGTTGATGGCCTTGGCGGCAGCCTCCTTACCCAGAGCCTGGATATAACCTGACTCATCCTTGATATCGGTTACGTTCACGTTGATAAGACGCAGACCTATCTTCTTGAGCTCAACCTCAACGTTCTTGGCTATCTTCTCAAGGAATGTGTCGCGGTCGCTGTTGATTTCCTCGATACTCATGGTGGCAATGACCAGACGCAGCTGACCGAACAGGATATCACGTGCCAGCTCCTGAATCTCCTCGGCTGTGAGGCCCAGCAGACGCTCGGCGGCGTTGTTCATACTGTCGGGTTCGGTCGATATACCTACTGTAAAGCGGCAGGGCACATCCACGCGG
>CADCLI010000015.1 GCA_902802285.1 uncultured Bacteroidales bacterium | reverse complement strand
TCATCATCGGGCAGGTTAGCCCACTCGGGCTTAACAACAAGCTGCTTGTACTCACCACCACGGTCGCTAGCGGCGTAGTTCAGGTCAACAACATCCTGACCCTTTGCACCGTAAGACTTCAGGGCGGCAGCCTTCATCTTCTCAACGGCAAGCTCTACAGGAATAACGCCTGTGATGCGGAAGAATGCACTCTGAAGGATGGTGTTAGTACGGTTGCCCAGACCAATCTCCTGAGCAATCTTGGTAGCGTTGATGGTATAAACGGTGATATTGTTCTTGGCAAAGTAGCGCTTTACCTTGTTAGGCATGAAATTCTCCAGCTCATCGCCCTCAAAGATGGTGTTGAGCAGGAACTGACCGTTCTTCTGCAGACCGCGTGTAACATCGTACATGTGCAGGTAAGCCTGAACGTGGCATGCAACGAAGTTCGGTGTGGTTACCAGATAGGTGCTGCGGATAGGTGTGTCACCAAAACGCAGGTGTGAGCAGGTAAAGCCGCCTGACTTCTTTGAGTCATATGAGAAATAAGCCTGGCAATACTTATCAGTGTTGTCACCGATGATCTTGACTGAGTTCTTGTTGGCACCTACGGTACCGTCGGCACCAAGACCGCAGACCTTGGCCTGGAACATGCCTGCCCCGCCAAGAGCTATCTCCTCAACCTCGGGCAGTGATGTGAATGTAACATCATCAACTATACCGATGGTGAAGTGGTTCTTGGGCTCGGGCATAGCCAGGTTGTTGAATACGCTGATAATCTGAGCGGGAGTGGTATCGTGGCTGCCCAGACCATAGCGGCCGCCTACGATGAGAGGACGATCCTGAACATCGTAGAAAGCATCCTTTACATCCAGATACAGAGGCTCGCCGTTTGCGCCGGGCTCCTTGGTACGATCCAGAACGGCAATGCGCTTAACAGTCTTGGGAACCGAAGCAAGCAGATGCTTTACTGAGAACGGACGATACAGATGAACTGAGATCATACCTACTTTCTGGCCGCCCCCGTTCAGGTAGTCGATAGCCTCGCGGGCTGCATCGGTAGCAGAACCCATCAGGATGATCATGCGGTCAGCATCCTTGGCACCGTAGTATGAGAACAGATGATACTCACGACCGGTGATCTTGGAGAGCTCGCCCAGATACTTCTCAACTACATCGGGCACTGCATCGTAGTAAGGATTGCAGGCCTCACGGTGTGTGAAGAATGTCTCGGGATTCTCGGCAGTACCACGGGTGATAGGACGCTCAGGTGACATAGCGCGGTCACGGAAGCGCTTGATATACTCCTCCTTAACCAGAGGACGTACATCCTCCTGATCCAGAAGCTCAATCTTGTGATACTCGTGTGATGTGCGGAAACCGTCAAAGAAGTTTACGAACGGAACGCAGGTCTCAAGTGAAGCAAGGTGAGCGGCAGCTGTCATATCCATAACCTCCTGAACAGAACCCTCGCAAAGCATTGCGAAACCTGTCTGGCGGCATGCCATGACATCCTGATGGTCACCGAATATGCACAGGGCGTGAGATGCCAGAGTACGTGCCGATACATCGAACACGCACGGGATCAACTCACCTGCAATCTTGTACATGTTAGGGATCATCAGCAGCAGACCCTGTGAAGCGGTGAATGTGGTTGTCAGGGCACCGGCCTGAAGTGAACCGTGCACTGCACCTGCGGCACCGGCCTCAGACTGCATTTCCTGAACTGTGACGGTCTGGCCCCAGAGGTTCTTTCTGCCACGGGCGGCCCACTCGTCAACGTGCTCCGCCATAGGTGATGACGGGGTGATGGGGTAGATAGCGGCTACCTCCGAGAACATATAGCTCACGTGAGCTGCAGCCTCGTTACCATCACAAGTGATAAATTTCTTTGCCATAATCTGAAATATGTTTTTTTGAAAATCTTGTGTCAATCAATAAAGCATTCCGAACATCCAGAGCGGAATGACGTTCTCATTTCCCACATCCAGCCCATCGACCGCATAAAAACTGTCAGCCTGCTGCCGGGTCTTGCCCTCGGTTGTGGCAACCTTGAAGTTAATACCTCCGTCCACCAGGAACGACCATCCCTTGGCACCCTTATGCACCACATGGTCCTTCCACATGGAGTTGACAAAGAAGGTGTCAATCACATCCTGTCGGTCCTGACGCGGAGGATAGATGGTGTAAATCAGGTTGGAGTTATGCATCAGCACACGGCACGGTTTCTTGGGGAAACTGTCACCCTTGGCATAGACCATATTGATGAGTCGGGCATCGGCCAGATACTTGATATAGTTCATTACCGTGGCGCGTGACGTATCGGTCTCAATAGCCAGCTGGCTTACATTGGGGGCCGATGTACCCTGCACCGCCATCATGTAGAACAGTTTCTTGATCTTGGCCAGGTACTTAAGATCTATCTGCTTGATGAGCAGTATATCAACCTCCATCATCATGTTCATGGTCTTGAGCAGGTTCTCGGAATAGTTGCGCTGCTGCAGAAAGAACGGATAGAACCCGTGATGCAGATAATCCTGGAAATAGTCCAGCGGATTTACCTGCCGCAGCACATCCTGTGCTATCTGAACATGATTCTTGAGTATGTCATCCAGGCGGTGTGCCTTGAACTGCGTACCAGCCTTGAGGTTAAGGAACTCACGGAATGAGAAACCGCGCAGATTGTAAGAACTTACAATACCGTTCAGTTCAGGGTTCTCCTCCTTAAGACGCATGACCGATGATCCCGTAAAGATGATCTTAAGGTCCGGGTACATATCGTAGCACTTGCGCAGCTCCCTGCTCCAGTCCGGATGCTTGAACACCTGGTCTATCAGGAGCACCTTACCGCCCACTTTATGGAAATTGCCCGCAAACTCGGCAATGCCGTGACCCTGGAAATAGAAGTTGTTCATGTTTATATACAGACATGAACGGTCACGTCCGAATTTCTCCTTGGCGTACTGCAGAAGGAACGTGGTCTTGCCCACACCGCGCGTGCCCTTGATACCGATCATACGGCTGGACCAGTCAATCTCATCCATGAGGTCACGCCTTACAGATGCCTGCAAGTGCTCCACCAGATAGTCATGTGTCCTGAAAAACTGCTCCATATATAACACGCGTCCGCGCACTCGTGTGCACGGACCGCAAAGTTAATATAAATACTCCACATTTTGCAAAGTGGAGTTTGCAATTTAATGCTTTTTATTACACCCCTGTTATTTGCCCAGATAAGAGAGTATCATAGCAACCGCCTGGTCCTCGGTGATGTAATCCATATTGAGGACGATGTGGTAGTTGCGGGCATCGTAACGGCTCTGGCCGGTATAACGCTGAACGTAGTTGTCACGGGCCTTATCGACGCTGTCTATTACCTCCTCCGCCTTCTGACGGGAAAGGTTCTGCTTGTCCATGATGCGGGCAATGCGCTTTTCGCGCGATGCGGTGATAAGGACATCAACCTTGTTGGGGCGGCCCTTGAGCACAAAGAAACCTGAGCGGCCGGCAATAACGCACGATCCCTCATCGGCAATACCGTTAAGTATCTCCCTTTCTGCCTCAAAGACATCATTTACAGAAAGTGACAGGTTGTACTCGCTTATGTAATCGCTGTCGCCGTCCACCAGCATGCCGCTCATGGGCACCGGAGCCACCATCTGGATGAAATCATCCAGCCAGCGCTTTTTCTTGCCCTTAAGCTCTTCAATGCTGTCTGCAGTCAGATTGAGTTTCTTCTGAAGCGCAGCAATCAGGTCCTTGTCACTGAAACGCACACCAAGTTTTTCTGCCAGTTTACGGCCGATAGTCCTGCCGCCTGAGCCAACCTCGCGGCTGATGGTTATAACAAACGGTTCTTTCATTTTTCTGCGATATTTTGTTTGTCAAAACGACTTTTCCAGATAAGATAAATTGCCAGGAACGCCAATGCCGTTACGCCGGCAATGATATAGGCAATCCACGGAGCCAGACGGAATCCCTCGGGCGCCATAAAAATGTAGGTAACAGTGACCACGGTCATGAACATGGCCGGGATAAGTGTTACCAGTACGTTCTTGCGGTGTTTGGTCAGATAGACGGTCACAGCCCACAGCGTGAATACCGCAAGTGTCTGGTTGGACCATGCAAAGTAACGCCAGATTATATTGAATCCCTCCTTGTCACGCAGGCTGTAGAACAGTGCAAAGAAGGTGATTACAAACAGCGGGATGCTGATGGCCAGACGGCTGCCAATGGACTTCTGCCTGATCTTGAAGAAATCGGCCACAATCAGACGTGCCGAACGCAGAGCGGTATCGCCCGATGAGATAGGCGCTGCAACCACTCCCACAACGGCCAGGATGCCGCCTACCTTACCCAGCCAGGTCTTGGATATGTCAAGCACAATCTGAGCGGCGGTAAAGTCCGTTCCGTGCTCGCCAAAGTAAGCCGTTGCGGCGGCTGCCCAGATAAGGGCCACGGTACCCTCGGATACCATTGCGCCGTAGAACACAACCCTACCCTTGCCCTCATCGGTAATGCATCGGGCCATAAGGGGCGACTGCGTTGCGTGGAATCCGCTTATGGCACCGCAGGCAATTGATATGAACATCATGGGGAATATGGGGTTCTTGTCATACTTGACTCCGAATCCCTTCCACATCTCCGGGAGCGGCGGATGGTTGACAAACAGCGCAATCATAATACCGATTGCCATAAACAGCAGCGCTGCACCGAATATGGGATAGAAACGGCCAATGATCTTGTCGATGGGGAACAGTGTGGCCAGCAGATAATAGACAAAGATGATTGCAATCCAGGTATTTATACCCATAGCGCCGCCTGTAAGACGCACCAGTATATCGGCCGGCTGCGATACGAACACCGCACCCACCAGCACAAGCAGAATCATGGAGAACACCATGAACACCTTCTGTACCGATGTCCCTAAATAGCGCCCCACCAGCTGCGGCAGGCTCTCTCCTCCGTGCCTCAATGAAATCATTCCCGACAGATAGTCATGCACGCTACCCGCAAAGATGGTTCCGAAAACAATCCACAGGTATGATGCCGTACCGAACTTGGCACCCATGATGGCGCCGAATATCGGACCCAGACCCGCAATGTTCAGGAACTGGATCATATAGGCCTTCCACGTGGGCATAGCAATATAATCCACGCCGTCGGCCATAGCCTTAGCCGGCACCTCACGTTTGGGATCGGCCCCAAACAGACGCTCAATGAATTTTCCGTAGAACACATAGCCCAGCACCAGGACTATCAAAGCTATCACGAACGTTACCATATTGTTATGTTATACTATATCCTTACTTACAAGCCGCAAAATTACAAAAAATATCCCCTCTGTCACTTTTTTATTACTTGAGAGGATATTTGTTTCAAATACAATCTGCGTTAAAGCTATGTTTGAGGATTAAAGTTCCACCCCACCCTGACTTGGTGTACGAAACTGGAATGTGGTCTTGCCATCAGCGTTGGTAATGAGGAAATCCCCAAATACGATAATATCCATACCAATCAGTATGTCAATGTCGTCAAAATCACTTTCCATGACCTCAACATATGTCACCACATCGCCAGTAGGAACATGAACATGTACAAGATAAACATTTGAACCCGTTGAACCGCCAATGCCAGATATTCCTCCCTGTTTATACGGTTGCAACTGGAGTTCGCGGACTATGCGTGAAGAAATAATAGTGGTGTCAGCGCCTGTATCCCACATGGCACATTCGGCATGAAACTTATGACCGTCATCCGAGTAAATATCACACTCGGTAAGAACGCTTTCCACGGTAGTAGGATATTGCTTCTTAAATGTTGGCATCTTCTGTGTTCCTGATAACTCTTCTGAAAAAATCCTCCTCACTCATTAATTCCGGTTGAACGGTTTTTTTTATGCCTTGCGTCAAACGTCTGACATGGAGAGTTGAATTATCCGCTCTCTTTCTAATATGCTTCTCGTGTTCAAGAAGCACAATACCATTGCTGCTGACTAACTGCATAATTCTTATTCAAACATGATTTTGCAAAGATATGAATAAAACATATCTTCAAGTTACTTTTCCTATGAAATATTTGGTAGTCTTGGTTATTATATATTTTTATTGCATTGTCAGATTGTTGTCAGAGGGCGTGAAACCAACTGCCTTCGAAGCAATATTTCAAGCTGGGCCTTTCTGACCACCATACAAGGACATAGCCCACAAGGTTATGTCCTCAGTTTTCAAGAAAAACAAGCACTATCCGACAACAATCCGTACGTTCCTCTTATCATCTGGAGGCTGCTTCGTACGTCAATACTCTTACCTTCAACCGCATCAAGGAACGCCTTAATCTCGCCGTAAAACCCTTGGGTATAGACCTGGTTATTTGTCAGCCCACCCATAATATGACAGGACTGGAACAGAACTTTCTCAACCGTATGATGCGGTAAGACTTTTTCCATAGGAACGGGAAACAGTTTAACGGGTCTTGGCCGGTATGTCAGCCGTTCCATATTCCCCAGGCGGAATATACCTGAACTTGTGCAAACTGAAAGAGTTTCCTCGGCATCATTCCATGAGTAAGCAGTAGAGAGTTCAAGAGTCCCCACTGTATTCCCGTGGCGCAGCATCAGGATATATGAGCAGTCAGCCACCTTACGGCATGCCAGAACCTCAGCCTTGCCAAAAAGGTATGTCACCATATCCAGCGGGTGGATATACAGATCAAGCAAGGCATTACCCTCAGGATAAGTCCCGGTGCAGTAGTGAAGATCATAATTAGTGACATGCCCCCTGCGCAGCCGTTTCTTTAGCACCTGCACGGCAGGTGCATACCGTTTCTGCAGCCCGACCATCGCCACCTTGGAGCCCTTAATCTCCTGGAGCTCTATCAGCAACTCCAGTTCATCCAGAGTTTCACAAGGAGGCTTCTCGATAAACAGAGACTTGCCGCTATGAAGCACCTTTGACGCAATACGGAAATGAGCTGATGGGGCAGCTGACACAAAAATCCCGTCAATCTCCTTATCATCCAGAATCTCATCAAGAAAGACAGTAGCTTTCACATCGGGAAACCGGCTCTCTACCAGCCGGGCCTTGCGCTCAGACGTGACACATATATATTTCAACCTGACTCCAAGATACCTCAGCGCCGGATACAGGTTGCAGATTGAATGCTGTCCCATCCCTACAAATGCATATTGTCCGCTGTAGCTCTGGTTCAGGTAGTGCTCTGTCCGCATTCTCTTATACCGCTCAATCATCTTGTTAATCATAATCTCTTCCCCTTTAGAAATTGTCTGTATGTCATTCTGTTATCCTTGGTCCACCGGTATTGTCCATAAAATTTCTCAATCAGCCATTTAGGCATTATCCGCTCCAGGTTACGCATTAGAATAATGTCATACTTCCGGTGGAAATTGATCCAACATCCGTTACAATCGCATGAGTATCGGCACTGCGTCTTGCATGATGATTCACCGTTGAATATCTCATCAAGCGTCTGGTTGTGGATATTTCCCAGTATAACATCAAGGTTCTGGCACAGCGGCACATCACCATTGCTGTGTATTACCAGGCTGCTCATTATACTCTGGCAACGCAGACGCAGGTTCCCGTTGCGCCATTCGTCGTAAAGCGCCAAAAAGTCAAAGTTCTCGCTCGTTTCGTGAATCGTCTGCGGAATCTGTTTCAGGAAGTTATCTGCAGCCAGCAGCCCGCTTGTGGTATCAAAGAAAGCCAACGTACCGTATATCCCAATACGTACATCAACACCATACCTTTTAGCCACGTCAATTACAAACTCCATGTCATCAAACGTGTTCCAGGGCGACAGACAGAACATCAGCGAAAGCGGCACCTCATCCTTCAGTGCCTCCACTACCCTGATAACCCGTTCATAACCGTCTCGCCCGCGCATTCGCCGGTATGTCTCGCGATTACCGTCAAGCGACACGTACAGGTGTCTGGGCTTGTGACGCCGTACGGCGTTAATCACTTTACCTGCAGCAAGGCAGTTGGACAGCAGCGTATAATTGGGATGGTTATCCCTGAACCAGGCCATTATCTCATCGGCCTGAGGGTGCAGTATGAACTCACCGCCTTCCAGCCCCACGGTAGTATGTCTGGTCACGCACCGGCTCTGCATGATCCTTATTATGTCATCAAGCAACAGGTGTTCTACATCCTTCTTCCATATATTGCAGTGCCTGCATCTGGACTGGCATGCCGTGGTGGAATAGATCATCAGCTGTGAAAGCTGCTTGTGTCGTGGTCTAAGAATATTGTTCAGATAGAGAATCCCATTATGGGCATAGTCATAGATAGAATACATAAAAAATCGTTACAGTTAGGATTAGTGAAAAAACTTGATGCTATCCTTCCGGAAGTTCTGATAGCATGCTCCGAACGGAGCTTCTTCACTTATAAAGTCCTAAACTGCAACGAACTACTGCACGGAAAAATGATTATTTCTTCAGTTTTCCAGCTTTTTCAAGATAATTCAGGAATGTCTTCCACTGTGATGCGCGTCTGGTCCTGTTGGCCTGCACTCTCTCATCTTCAATGTACTGCAAGGGGTAGCAGTCATAGAGATAATACTTGCCGTCATCAACAACCTCTCCGTCCATCTTTCCGTAGCAGAGCACCAGGTCATCAAACACCTGACTGCATTCCAGTCCTACAAACGTGCTCCCGGTAAACAACACAGAGTCAGCCAGACGGAACTCAACACCTGACAGCAGGCTCAGCCTCTCTTTAAGGGGTGTCTCCATACCGCTGAAACAAAGTTCACGTGTGTTCACGTCAAACCACTCAATCTCATGCTCCGTAAAAAGTATATTGTCGGCAGCCTTTGTTTCCGGTGAACCTATGCCACATACGTAAAGCTTTGTCGCTCCCTCAACAGGGTCGGTAGTAAAAGGTTTCTCCGGCTCGCCGCTGTCAAGGCTGCAGGCCGTCACAGACATCAGAACGCTGGTCATGGCTATCACCATGGTCCACACGCGGGTTTCAAACACTTTCTTCATAATTCCTTTTGTCAAACTAATGCAAAAATAAACATTTTGGATTCACTCTCTATACATATAGTACCCCATGTGTCAGAAAGACTGCACTTCCAGACAAAAGAAATATTATCACCATGTGAATCTCAAGCCCACAGGCAGTGTTAATGAGAACGGATGTTCCGTGCGGTAAGTCTCAACCTTGCTGTCTGTAGGTATAAAGTATTGCATGCCCGGCTCAGTAAACAGGCCTATGCTCGGTGTTATCTTATACTGCAGGCCTACACCCAGCGTGCCGGAGAACTGCCATGGAGCACTTATGACCGTCTCTTCGCTTGCCTTGTACTGTCCATCCAGATAGTAGTTGGAACGTATCTGTGAGTAAACCGGTATCTCCGTCGTCACTCCTAGACCTCCGTACAGGCTCCAGTGCTTCTTTTCAATCAGGTTGTAGAGACCCTTAACCGGCACACCTATATAATGGATAGTCTGGTGCTCGTTTATCATATTGCCACCTGTGCCCATTTCAAAATCAGACTTGAGACAGCTGTAGCTCAATCCAGTCTCAACGCCCCAACGGTCATCAAGCCTGTACTTCAAGGAGACAGACCAGGTTACCGGCATACTGTGGTGGCTGTCACGTCTTATCCTGTCCTCCTCGCTGCCGGGGATGTTGGAGTTCCTTATGGCAATCTGCATCACACTGCTGCGGGTTTGTGCACTGACTGCCCCCTGGTTGTTGACCAGATAATCCGCATAGTCGCTCCAGTTGTCTATACTGCACGGAATGGTTGAACTATGACCGCCCGGATCCTGCCACATGGCATTCCGTTCCGGTTTGATGCTGTAAGGCTGATTCAACCTGTCAAGATTGTCAAACCCTCCGGAGTAGGCAAGCTGCATCGTCCATCTCTTATTTTCTATGGTTTTGACATCCTTATACCGGAATGTCAATTGTGCGGTTTCATCCTTTGGATTGTCTGTTATCCTCAAAACAGATTGTACGGTATCTTCCTGCTCTTCAGTAGCAGCAAGGACATTAACCGTTTCAAGTGGCGTGTCATTATCATTATTCAGGTCAGAAGGAGTCTGCAGGGTGCCATCTGCAATAGTCGCCAGTTGTACAGGAGTACGCATAACCCTCGGTCCCTCATTCTCCTCAGGCACAGCAGGCTGCCGTATTTCACCGTCGTGTCTTTCTGTTCCAGGCTTCTCCTCATCCAGGACAGGATTGTCTTTTTTGAGCATAAAGAACGTGATGTTGGCTATCAGCGCCAACAGCAGGATCCAATACTTTGACATCAGTGAGCGGAGCAGCTTCTTGGCACGTGCCAGCTGTGATGATGAGGAATGAGGCTCAATGCCAAGAGAATGTGCAATCTCCTTATGGGTCATCCCCTTGAACACAGAAAGACGGAACACTTTCCCATATCCGTCAGGCAGGTTGTCTATCAGTCGCATCACTTCCACCAGCGGGACCCCGCGCACTACGTTCTGTTCGTCATCCGCTACCAGTGTTTCCGCCTCGGCCGTCTCTTCCAGCATCACGGTGGGCCTTGCCTTCTGCCTGTCTTTGTATTTTGACGCCACATTCCTTACAATGGCCATCATCCACGATTCCGCCTTCTCTGTGTCGTTCAGCTTGTCAAATGATGTAAGTATAATAATGAAAGCGTCATGCAGCACATCCTCAACCGTAGGCTCATCCGGGAAATAACGTCGGCATACGCTCTTCATCCTCGGAGCGTATGCCTTATAAAGTTCTCCAAGGGCATCTTCATCCCCTTGTCTACACCGTTCAATCAGCCGTGTTATCTCCATCGCAAGCATACAATGCCTTTCTTTGATATAGTCCGTCAATCAAAGAAAAGACTGCATGCAGATAATCAAAAAGACAATTACTTTATCATAGCCTTGCTGGAGCGGCCGTCAATGCAGATTTCAAGCTCGCGGTCAAACCTTACGTGACGCAGGAACTCGGTCTCCTCGATGGCGGGCAGTTTCTGGAGCTCATCATATTCAAAAGTATCGCCCCGGCCGGAGTACGGATCTACGTTTATGTAGCCGGCGTTGAACGATGTCAGGTTCTGGAAGAAATGGGTGCCCTGACTGGGATCCACACGGAAATCCTCCAGGCTGCACTCCACTATCACCTTTGCTTCCGAAATATCGCCCCACTGCACGGGAACGCCTAATGACGGTATGCTGGAGCCCCAGCGGCCGTAGCCTATGAGCACGTAATTGCGGCCCTCCTTACGCATGCGGCTGTTCATGGCCGTCAGTTCACGGGCCATCTGGACGGTCTTCTGGGTATCGAACGCATCCATCTTAAGGTATATCACATCGGTCAGGCCCTTTATCCAGCCTGTGCCCAATGCACTGTCGGACTGAAGGATTGCGCCACTGGTATCAATCTCATCCCAGTCAACGTCAACGTTGCGGCTATCAACCGATATGGGGCGTATCTGCAGCACGTTGAACTTGGGCAGCTTGTTCTTGTCGCCGCCGCGGTCTATATCAGCCGCAAACTCTATCTCAACGCCGCATTTCATCTCACGGCGGGCTATGTCAAGCAGCTCATCCACAATCTCGGCCAGCGGAAAGGTCTTGTACTTGAGCATCTGGGCAAAAGTGACGAACCTGGGGCCTGTAGGATATGCCGAATCCACCATACGCTGATTCTCAAGGTCAAAGGTGCTCACCACATGCTTAAGGTTGCGGAACTTCTCGCAATCGGAAATGGGTATGCGCTCCAGGTTTACGGCATCATCTATTGATGTGGTGAACTTCTCTGGCTTGAGGTTGAGCGCAAACATGGACTTCTGGGTCTCGGTCATGGTCTGCTCCACGGTCGATGTCTGCAGCACGTGCTTGGGGTACTTGGGTGAGAAACGCAGTACCTGGTCACCGTCAACCACCGCCTTACCCAGACCGAATGCCACCTTCACGATTCCGTCCTCGGCTTTCTCATGCCCTATGGGGTAGAAGTTGACCGATCTGGCCACACCTGACAGCGTGGGGAAGAAATATCCCTGGTCGCTGCTGCCGCATATTTCCTGCAGGATGATGGCCATCTTCTCCTCAGATATGACATTGGCCGTAGCAGTTATGTAACTACGGGACGAAGCGTAGAAAATTGATGCATATACGCTCTTGATTGCCTTGGAGAGCAGACGCAGCTGCTGGTCCTCATTATCGGTGCGCGGAATCATGTACGTTGAATAGACTCCGGCAAAGGGCTGGTAATAAGAGTCCTCCAGCTTGGACGACGAACGCACGGCCAGCGGCTTGCGTATGTTGTGTATGAATACCTTCAGGTTGTCAATCAGGTCTCGCGGCAAGGTAGATGCCACGAACTCAGCCAGTATCTCATCGTCCGATATGTCCGAGTTGATGACATACTGCAGGCCGTTGTCTATGATGAAACGGTCAAAATACTCGGTGGTTATTACAAGCGTGCGGGGTGTTGTTACACGCACATCCTCATACTTGTCATACATATCGTACTTGACCAGGATGTGGTTGAGGAATGCCAGGCCGCGGGCCTTTCCGCCCAACGAGCCGTTACCCAGACGGGCAAACCTTATGGTATCGTTATATGTGGCCGGGTCAAACTTGGCCACCACACCTACGCCCTGACTGATACGGAAATCATGTATCATCTCCAGGTTGATGCGCCGTATCTCCGGCAGCTCGGCATCATTATGGATGGTGAGCGGACGCAGCTCCTTGCCCAGCGCAAACAGACCGCGCGCAAAGAGCCAGCGGGATATATAGTTCTTATCGGACAGACGGCGGAAATCGCGGTCCGATATATTCTTGACTATCTTCTCGAATCCGTACAGGTCGCTGGCGCGGAGCAGTTCCTCACCCGTATTGGGGTCAGTCACCACAAAATCACCGAACCCAAACTCGCGGCCTATGTATTCCGACAGGTCATGGGTAAGGGTTTTGGAGGTCTTTACCACAAAGCCCACGCCAAGCTGACTGGCCACCTCGCGCATACTCTCCTGCGATGACTGCATCAGTATGGGCATTGTGGGGTTGTCGGCATGAATATGGTTGACCAGGTCTATGCCTGCATCCAGTTTCTCGGTCTCGGGGGCATCGCCCTTATGGATTACGAATCCTATGTCCGATATCACTCCCAGTATGTTCTGCTTGTAGCGCTCGTAAAGCTCTACAGCCTCATCGTAACAGGTGGCCATGAGTATCTTGGGACGCGAGCGCTTGCGCAGGGTCTGCTGTTTCTCGTTCAGGGTGTCGCGGATGGCCTCTATGTTCTGCTGCAGCACCAGCTTGTAGAGCACAGGCAGATAGGTTGAATAGTAGCGCACCGAGTCCTCTATCAGAAGTATGGCGCGCACGCCCTCCTCCAGTATGTCGTGCTCGGCATTCATGCGGTCCTCAAGCAGCTTGATGATGGCAATCATCAGGTCGGTGGAGTTGTTCCAGCAGAAGAACCAGTCTATGGCACTGCCCGTGCGGTCCTGCATGTGGTTGAATATCTCGCGTGAGAATGTGGCCAGCAGGACTATGGGCGTATCGGGAGCAATCTGCTTCATGCGCTTGGAGAATTCAAACACATCAACCTCGCCCACGTTGTACATGGTTATGACCAGATCGAACGATGTATCGGTCCTGGCCAGTTCCAATGCCTCAACGGTTGTCTCCACGCGGATAATGTCAGGCGGATTACTCAGGTTGAGTTCGGCATAGTCCTGTGCAATCTGCGCCTCAATATGGCCGTCCTCCTCGAGTGAGTAGCTGTCATAATTGTTGCATACCAGCAGTATCCGGCGGATACGGCGGGCCATGAGTTCGGGATGATGATTGTCTTTCTCCTCCATCGGTTTTATAAAAAATTGGGCCGGCTTTTGCTAAGCCAGCCCAAAATTATCAATTTGTCAGTTATTATACAAGACCCTGCTCGCACATTGCGTTGGCTGCCGGTGGCAGCCGGCCTTTTTTTAGTTCGCTCCGCGAACGGCTGGCTTCCAGCCAGAAGTAGCCAATGCTAATTTATTCTGGCTTAGACGAGTCCCTGCTCGCACATCGCATTGGCTACTTTGATGAAACCTGCAATGTTGGCACCCTTGACGTAGTTGATGTAGCCGTCCTCCTCGGTACCGTACTTGACGCAGGCAGCGTGGATATCTGACATGATGCGATGCAGCTTTTCGTCAACCTCCTCGGCTGTCCATTTGAGACGCATTGAGTTCTGTGACATCTCAAGACCTGATGTTGATACACCACCGGCGTTCGAAGCCTTACCGGGTGAGTACAGCATCTTGTTCTTCTGGAACAGAGCGATTGCATCAGGGGTGGTAGGCATGTTGGCACCCTCGGTTACGCAGTAGCAACCGTTGGCAACCAGCTTCTCGGCATCCTTGAGCTCAATCTCGTTCTGGGTAGCGCAAGGCATGGCGATGTCGCACTTGACGCCCCAAGGACGCTCGCCCTCAAAGTACTTGGCGTTAGGATACTGCTTTACATACTCCTTGATACGGCCACGGATAACGTTCTTGAGGTTCTTTACGTATGCGATCTTCTCCTCGGTCATACCCTCGGGATCGTAGATGTAACCGTTTGAATCAGAGAAGGTAACAACCTTGGCACCCAGACGCATAGCCTTCTCGGCAGCATACTGTGCAACGTTACCTGAACCAGAGATAACAACTGTCTGGCCCTTGAATGACTTACCGCGTGTAGCAAGCATGTCCTGAGCAAAGTAGCAGGCACCGTAACCGGTTGCCTCGGGACGCAGCAGGCTACCGCCCCAGCACTGACCCTTACCGGTATAAGTACCAGTCCACTCGTTCTTGAGCTTCTTGTACTGACCGAACATGAAACCAACCTCACGGCCGCCTACACCTATATCACCTGCAGGTACATCGGTGTCAGGACCGATATGACGGTAAAGCTCGTTGATGAAGCTCTGGCAGAAACGCATTACCTCGGCGTCTGACTTGCCGCGCGGGCTGAAGTCTGAACCACCCTTGGCACCGCCCATAGGCAGAGTGGTAAGGCTGTTCTTGAAAGTCTGCTCAAAAGCAAGGAACTTCATGATGCTCAGGTTAACGCTTGAGTGGAAACGAACGCCGCCTTTGTACGGGCCGATGGCGCTGTTCATCTGTACGCGGAAACCGCGGTTTACATGAATCTCACCTTTGTCATCCATCCAGGGAACACGGAACATGATAACTCTCTCGGGCTCAACGATACGCTCCATGATCTTCTGATCCAGGAGGTAAGGGTTCTGAAGGATATAGGGAGCAACGCTCTCTACAACCTCACTAACTGCCTGATGGAATTCCTTCTCACCGGGATTCTTGGCTATAAGCTCAGCCATGAACTTGTCAACGTAATTCTTTACTTGCTTATCCATAATGCAATATTTTGTATATTTTGTGAATTTGTCATCAAAATCGCTTGCAAAGTTACCATTTGTCATCAAAACCAGCAAAGATTACGCAAAATATTTCACAAAATTTATGCAAAAAAGTCAGAAAGATATGCATAAACCCAAATTATTGCCGTTGTTTGCACCATTTTGAACATAAATATGCAAACATCGTTACCTTTAGTATGCATTCTGTCAGGATATAAAAAGGAGACCGAGGCAAGCCAATCGGCTTCACCCGGTCCCCCTGTTTTGTATTCCTATCTTCAAAGAAGTCCGTTCAGTTTTCTCCACTCCTTGCCTTTGGGAGTGTAGCAGAATATAATAAACAGCAGGCAAGGAACGCCAACCACGAGTCCGACTAAATACATTCCCATATTACTTAACCTTTATTCTGTTTGTTAAAATAATCCCTGTCCAAAGTGTCAAACTAACAACTCCCAAACCTACAAGGTATATGGTTGTTTTGTTTGTTACATCATTAAAAAGCGAAGTTATGACAACACCAGTAAGTACATACTTCGAAACATCAATCAGATAGTTTGACAGTTTTTCCTTCCTTTGGTTATCTTTCAACTTAGGTCTTGGCTCCACATCTTTCAACTGTTTATTTATCTGTGGTTTCGGTTTCTCACGTTTTGTTGTCATAGTCTTAGAACTTTTAATGAATTAGATAGTGCAAATATAGGCATTACTTACAAACAATCATAACATTATACTAAAAATGACACAAAAGGGGGCTGACCCCAATTGCACCAAGAGAACTTTTTGGGTATTATCAGGAGACAGGCTGCGCCTCGGGATAAAAAATGAGTAAACTCCTTTTTTCTCCTCTCGGCTTGCACTACTTTAAAGCTGCGCTTTGAAGATAGGCTGCGCCTCGGGATAAAAAATGAGTAAACTCCTTTTTTCTCCTCTCGGCTTGCACTATCTTTGCACAAAATACAGAAAAGGATGAAGATACTTGTAACTGGAGCAGCCGGATTCATCGGCTCAAAACTGGCTTACCGGCTGGCTCAGCGCGGTGATGAGGTGGTGGGACTTGACAACATCAATGATTATTATGATGTGCGCCTCAAACTTGGACGTCTTACCCAATGCGGTATAATTTCCCATAGCGGCCGATACATAGACGGCTCCATTCGCGAGAGCACTCTGTTCCCCAATTACCGTTTTATAAAGATGGATCTGGCCGACCGGGGGCAGATGACAGAGTTTTTCCAGCAGGAAAAGTTTGACGTAGTGGTCAACCTGGCCGCCCAGGCCGGAGTCCGATACTCAATCACCAACCCCTACGCCTATCTGGACAGCAACCTGGTGGGATTCATGAACGTACTGGAGTGCTGCCGCCACAATGATGTCAAATATCTGGTCTATGCATCGTCATCATCGGTCTATGGAATGAATGACAAGGTGCCTTTCTCTGAGGATGACCGCGTGGATAACCCCGTAAGCCTGTACGCCGCCACCAAGAAGGCCAACGAGCTTATGGCCCACTCCTACAGCAAGCTGTACGGCCTGCCCACCACAGGACTCCGTTTCTTTACCGTTTACGGTCCCTGGGGCCGTCCCGATATGGCGCCCATGCTTTTTGCCACAGCCATAAGCAAGGGTGAGCCCATCAAGGTATTCAACAACGGCAACCTGAGCCGCGACTTTACCTATATAGATGATATAGTGGAGGGCACCATCCAGGTAATCGACCATCAGCCCGTAGCAGAGCAATGCCCCAACAATGTTCCCTGGAAGGTATATAATATAGGTTGCTCCAAGCCAGTGCAACTTATGGATTTCATCAACGAGATTGAGAGCGCCCTGGGTGTAGAGGCTAACAAGATATTCCTGCCCATGCAGCAGGGCGATGTGCTCAAAACCTACGCCGATACCTCCAAGCTGGAGCGCGAGTGCGGCTACAAACCTTCCACCACCCTGCATGAGGGCATAGGAAAATTCATAGAGTGGTTCAAATCAGACCTTAACCCCTTAAAACCTTAATGATTATGAGTAAGTACGTATGTGAAGTCTGCGGATACGAGTATGATCCCGCTGTAGGCGATCCCGACAACGGCATAGCCGCCGGAACTCCGTTTGAAGAACTCCCCGAAGATTGGGTTTGCCCCATCTGCGGAGTAGGCAAAGACCAGTTCACCCAGGCCTGATCAGCAGATTTCGCCGCGCAGATTCAGGCTGAGGCGGTGCTTTACATCGGCGTTATCGGCCGTGGAACCCATCAGGAAGAAGAGTTTGGCCAGGGCGGCCTCGGTGGTGAGGTCGCGGCCGGAGACTACGCCCGCATCACGCAGTGCGCGGCCTGTGGCGTAGATGTCCATATTGACAGTTCCCGCCAGACACTGTGTAACGTTGAGCAGTATCTTGCCCATGGCCGATGACTGCCGCACTATATCCACAAACCAATCCTTGGATATGGCGTTGCCCGATCCGTAGGTCTCAATGATGACGGCGCGGGTATCGGAACCCAAAAGAATGTCACGCACCACCTGCGGAGTGATTCCGGGATGCACCTTTAATATAGATACGCGGGTATCGAGAGAGGTGTTTATACGGAAGGGCTCCGATGCGGGGCGCATTATATGCTTGTCGTTGTAGAGGATATCTATTCCGGCGGTTGCCAGCGGAGGATAGTTGGGCGAGCGGAATGCGTGGAACGATGTGGAATCGGCCTTGGTGCTGCGGTTGCCGCGCAGCAGCTGTGAGTTAAAGAAGATGCACACCTCCGGGACTACGGCGCTACCGTCAGGGTTCTTGGCCACGGCAATCTCGACCGATGAAATCAGGTTCTCCTTGCCGTCAGTGCGCGGGCGGCCCACAGGCAGCTGGCTTCCGGTAAAGATTACAGGTTTGGAGAGGTTCTCCAGCATAAAACTCAGGGCCGATGCAGAATATGCCATAGTATCGGTTCCGTGCAGGATCACGAATCCGTCATAATCATCATAGCGGTCACGGATTA
Organism: uncultured Bacteroidales bacterium; assembly: GCA_902802285.1. GTDB lineage: Bacteria > Bacteroidota > Bacteroidia > Bacteroidales > Bacteroidaceae > Colenecus. Next base: position 504 of record CADCLI010000015.1, on the reverse strand, counting down.
TCTCTGCCAGGCGCGCCCACAGTGACGGCTCCACGTCCGATGAGTCAATCAGGGGCGAGAACGAATAATGGTCAATCCTGCAGGTGAACCTGCCCAGTTCGGGCACAAACTCCATCAGTCCGTCAAAGTCAAACGGAGTAAGGGCACCGCGGCCATCCTCTTTCATTCCGATGGTTCCGCCGGTGTAAATGAGCAGTACCGATGGGCCTTTATCCTGCATAATATCAGTATATCGCTATGCACTCCATCTCCACCAGCCAGCCCGGACGGCAGACCGGAGCCTGCACTATTACGCGGGGGCAATCGGGGAAACGGGTGTCAAATATTTTCTTAACTGCCGAATAATCCGCAATATCCCTCAGATAGACTGTCATTGCGCCTACCTGGGAGAATCCGCATCCTGCCTCTGCAAGCAACACCTCCACATTCTCGATCATGCGGTTGGTCTGGCTCACGATATCTCCCTCATAGAGTATCTTGCCTTTATTGTCGATACTTGCAGTA
>CADCLI010000014.1:25579-36652 GCA_902802285.1 uncultured Bacteroidales bacterium | reverse complement strand
TCATCGAGTTCTCATCAGATACCGAACGTCTCGACCGCATCGCCCGTATGGGCGCCGAAAAGGCTCGTGAGAGCGCATCCAAGACTCTGCGTGAGGTTCGCCAGATTATTGGATTCAGAGTGTATTAAGCACCGCTATTCATTAAAAGGACTATATGAGCAAGATCAATGATGCTGCCACAACGGCATGGAGTGCGGTGAAGACCGGCAAGTTCTGGAAGGAACTTATCATTATGACTGTGGGCATGGCTATTGCCGCCCTGGCAGTAAACTACTTCCTGGTTCCCAGCAAACTGATAGTGGGCAGCATATCCGGTCTGTCAATAGTAATAAGCGGCGTCTTCGATATGATAGGAATGCCTGTAAAGGTATCTACCGTGATCCTTATAATCAATGCCATCCTGCTCATAATGGCATACCTTCTTGTTGACAGGGAATTCGGAATCAAGACAGTTTATACCGCACTTATTCTGGGCCCGTTGATGGATTTCTGGGAGAAAGTACTTCCGGCTTCAGAACTGATTACTGACGGGACATCGGTCATGGGCGACATCTGGCTTGACCTGTGCTGTTTTGTGCTGCTGCTGAGCGCATCACAGGCTATCCTGTTCCATATCAATGCATCCACCGGCGGCCTGGACATCCTGGCCAAGATCGTCAACAAGTACCTGCATTTTGACATAGGTGCATCCATATCAGTTGCAGGAGCCATAATCTGCTGCTCGGCATTTGCCATCAACCCATTCCGTATGGTAGTGATAGGTCTGATCGGCACCTGGATCAATGGAGTTGTTGTGGATTACTTTACCGCCAGCATCAACAAGCGCAAGAGGGTATGTATAACATCCTCCAGCCATGAGATTCTGCGCAAATACATCATTGAAGACCTGGACCGCGGTTGCAGTCTCTACAAGGTGACCGGCGGATACAGCGGTAAGGAGAATGTCGAAATCCAGGCCTTACTGACTCAGGATGAGTTCTCCAGACTGATGGACTTCATGAAAAAGAACGATATCCACGGATTCATTACCGCCGGTAATGTAAGCGAGATATACGGACTCTGGAACAAGCACAAGCCTGGTCCCAGAGGCTGACAATCAGAACCACTTGGAAATCTCCTGTTCGGATTTTATCACGTAAACGGTCTTGGCATCGGGTGTACGCGACGGCATACTGCATGCCTTGAGTGAACGCACCAGATCCTGCATCTCTTTTTCAGACAGATGACGTCCCGACGGTATTGCCGCCTTACGGGCCATGGCAAAAGCCATACTCTCCATGCGCCTTTCCTCCTCCTGAGTGGGATTTATCCTGAGGTCGGCAATCATATCCGTAATGAGACGTTCATAATCCTGACCTTCCATTCCTGACGGAACTCCCTGAATTGCTATAGCCCCGCGTCCCATATCGGAAATGTCAAATCCCAAAGCCGCAAAAACAGGCTTGAGCCCTTCAAAAACGGCGGCATCAGCTGCCGAAAGTTGGAATATCTCCGGAAACAGAAGGCCCTGTGATGCAGCGCCATGACTCTTGGCACCCGTAAGGAAACGTTCATAAAGCACCCTGACATGTGCCCTGTTCTGGTCTATTATCATCAGTCCCTGCTCTGACTGTACAATGATATAGCGGTCTGCAAACTGGAACGGCAGCACCTTCTCCTCTTCAGGCTGGTCAAAGGTCTCACTCATGGGAGTGAACTGTAACTGGCCCTCATTGACCTTATGCTCTATCACGTCGCCGTACAGCTTACTCCAATTATCCCTGTTCTGACGCGATCCGGCCGATTCGTTCCTGCTGCCGGCAAACGGATTGAAATCAGGATTATAACTGACTTTGGGTTGTGACACGGGACGGGTTGAGTCATAGATAGGGATATCGGGCATATCGGCAGTATCGAATTCTATGGTAGGCATCTCCTCGTATCTGCCCACCGTCTCCTTTACTGCGGCCATCAGGATTTTCCAGATAACCTGTTCATCCTGAAACTTTATCTCAGTCTTGGTAGGATGTATGTTGACGTCGATTGAATCGGGCGGGACATTCAGGAAAATGAAATAAGACGGTTGGTCACCATCCGGTACAAGGCCTTCATATGCGCTCAACACTGCTTTATGGAAATAGGGATGGCGCATGAACCTTCCGTTCACAAAGAAAAACTGTTTGGCACCCTTGCCTTTTACACTATCCAGATTTGAGCAGAATCCGCCCACTTTGACCACAGATGTATCCACTTCTACAGGCAGGAGCGCTTCGTTCATCTTGCGTCCGAACAGGTTTACGATGCGCTGTTTTATCACAGAAGCCGGCAACGAGAGCAACTGTTCGCCCTGATGGGTAAGTTCAATCGCCACTTCGGGATGCGCCAGCGCTATACGTTCCACCTCCGTCATTATATGAGAGAACTCAGTCTGGTTACTCTTCAGGAACTTGCGGCGCGCAGGTACGTTGTAAAACAGATTCCTGACCGTAAACATACTGCCGGAAGGACAGACACATGCCTCCTCCTGAACCAATTCCGATGCCTTGAGCAGCACCATGGTTCCCGTTTCGGCATCTGCAGTACGTGTGCGGAGTTCAACCTCCGATACGGCAGCAATAGATGGGAGAGCTTCTCCTCTGAACCCGAAAGTGGTTAAAGAGAACAGGTCTTCCGATTCGCGTATCTTTGATGTCGCATGGCGTTCAAAAGCCAGGCGGGCATCTTCCGGAACCATTCCGCAACCGTTGTCAATCACCTGAACAGATGTCCTGCCTGCATCCGTAATATTGATCTTGATGTTGTCTGCACCTGCATCTACTGCATTCTCAACAAGTTCCTTGACCACCGATGCGGGACGGTTCACAACCTCTCCTGCTGCTATCTGACTGGCTACAGCCGGTGTCAATACCCTGACCTTTCCCCCTTCCATAACACTTAATTAAGCAGATGGAACAACAATAATGACAGAAGGAATATGAGTACTATGGCAACCGGGAAGGTCAAACGGACTTCACCTCCTTCCTTGCGACGCTTGAGGTGTTTTGTAGCCTCAACGAATTTGCCCCTTATTCTCTCCGGGTTGTATTCCTCCTCAGGAAGCATGCCCAACTCGCGCTTGGCCCTCTCCTCTATCTTGGCCAGTTTCTCCTTGCGCTCATCATAATAGATGTACTTATGCTCAAACCGGCGTGGTTCCCTGACATTAAACATTCCCATAGTTACTGCTTTTTCTTTCCTTTTAGAGTCGGAAGCGGTACCTCTTTAGTTGAATTGCTTCTCTTGAGTTGCTCTTCAACCTTCTTGCCGCGCCAATAGAAAACATCTTCGGCATCAATAGGCTTTATTCTTTCAAACCAATTGAAATTGGGAAGATACATCTTCTTCTCATCAATCTTGTCCATAGGGTACATAATGCCGTTTGAGCGGCTACGTATCACAATCCTGTCCACTGCACGCATCTTAAAGTAGACAGTCAGGTTCGATGCTTCGGTCGTATTCATTCCTATCATCGCGGAATCTCCGTCCAGAGGGTAGAAAACCGCCTGGACATTACCTATTACATCCGCTTTATCCAACTCTCCTTTCTTAAAATACGCTTTCATCTCACGTCCGGTAATCTGATTGTAGTGGACGGTGTCGTTCATCTGTACAAAGAGAGCCTGCCCGATGACATGTGCCCAGTCTATAGTGCTGTCATTCAGATAAAAGATTATCTTCTCGCCCAACACCTGCTGGTCCTCGCTCCACACAATGGGGTCATGAAAAAGGGTAAGGCTGGAGTCTGCGGTAGTGAACACCATGGAATCGGCAACCATCTGCATGTCCGGCCTGAATGCACGGACCTTGTAGAAACCACGGACCTGACGTTCCGTGACCGTATCATGCCCGGCGTTGTAGAAAGTAACAAGCCTGAAGGTATCGGCATGTACAAACAGGCTGTCTCCGGCCGAATACTCTATCAGCAGAGCCTTGCCGGTTACTACAGCCGAATCATTGTTCTGGTTGTAGTATACATATTCACCTTTCACATCAACCTTGTCCTTGTAGTTGTTTATTATCACATCCCCGAAACCGTTCATCTCACCTTTATCCTTATCATAGATGATGCTGTCTCCGGTCATACGGTTGTCACCACTGCTCTGTTCAATCACTGAGCGGTCAAGCAACACCGCGCTGTTGGTCTGGGTATTGAAACGTCCGTGACTGGTATTGATGATATTGTCTTCATTGACAATCGTCGTAGGACACGTCAGGAAAGCCAGATGTGAGTCCGTATTGTAATGAAGCGTGTCGGATGTCAGGGTATAGTCCGGACTTTCCAGCGATACGCCATCCATAAAGACGGCCATCTTTGTGTTGGTATCAAACTGCCCGTACTCCGATATAAGGGTGCTCTCTTCATCAAGCAGCGTACCTCCGTCAAAAAACCACCCCAGCCCTGTATTGCGGTCATAGTTAAGGCTGTCGGTCAGGAGAATCATGGTACGGTTCTCAAGACGCACATTGTCCCTCACCCTGAGCAGTCTTGTATTTCCGTCATAAAACAAAGAATCTCCGTATAGGAACAGGGTGTCGCCCTGTTCGGCCCTTACATTATGATAAGCATGGAAAGAATTGTCTTTCTGAAAGAACAATGCGCTGTCGCAATACATATACATACTGTCATGGCGGAACACGACATTCCCCATAAGACGCTGGGCGTCAGGATTGATATACTCTTCAAAACGAATCAGGTCTGCGTTTAAAAGATATACCCAACTCGTATCAGACGGCTCAGTCCCGGCTACGGAATCAGTTACAGTCCCTGCATTCTGCGCAGTAAGGGTTGTCAGACAGCACAAAGCGCATAAGGACAATAAAAACCTGAGCCTCAGCATATTGATCTGTTCCGGTTATTGTTTTCCCCAACCCGGGTATCTGAAATCGCAATCATTCCAGCCGTCACTTATGCGGACATAAGTAGTACGCTGTTTTTCACGGATCCATTTCTCAAGAGCCTCCTCCTGACGTATAGCGACCACTTTCTCATACAGGATCTCATAGTCATCGGCCATAGTCGCCTTATGTCCGTTTATCTTATTCTTGAGTTTTACGATTGCACAAGTCATCTTTCCGTTATTCAGCTGCATTACAAACGGGTCTGAGATTTCGCCCACATGCATACGGTCCACCACTTTGGCAACATCCTGGGGCAACTGGTCCATCCTGAATTTTGAAACGCCGGGAACTGAAGGATGCTCACTGTAAGTCATCAGTCCGTTGTTGTTGCGCGTATCCTTATCCTGCGAATAAGCAGCTACGCAGAATTCAAAAGTATGTACGCCATTGCGTATACCATCGGCAATCGTATCAAGTCTGGCCAAACAATTGTTTACGCTCTCCATCGGTATTTTGGGCTTACGCAAAATATGACGTACGCGGACACGGTCTCCAAGACGTTCCACAAACTGGATTATATGGTAGCCATATTCTGTCTCTACAATCTTGGATATCTTATTAGGGTCATTCATGTTGAATGCCACTGCCGAGAATTCGGGCACCATTTCGCCACGTCCGAAAAAGCCCAGGTCACCACCGTTGCGGGCTGACTCCGGATCCTCCGAGTAGAGAAGTGCCAGGGTTGTGAACGATACCTCTCCTGACTGGACCCTGTCTATATAATCCCGAAGACTGCTTTTTACCGCATCGATCTCCTCCTGCGGTATTACGGGATCCAGTGTTATGATCTGAACCTCCACCTGGGTGTAGATGTCGGGGATTTCGTCGGCCGGGATGTCTTTGAGATAACGTCTCACATCAGCAGGAGTCACTTTGACACGTGACACGATGTTGTTTCGGACCTTGGATATGATATAATCCTGACGGCAGATTTCATAAAGGCGGTTCTTTATCTGGTCAACCGACATTTTATAATACTCCTCAAGTTTCTCTTCCGAACCAGCCATATTCAGCCTCTCCTTGTAATAGTAATCCACCTGTTGAGCCACATCATCGTCAGTGACGGTGATACTGTCAAGTTCAGCCTGGTTAAGAAAAAGTTTGTTCACGGCAAGTTGTTCCGGAATGATGCAATACGGATCCCCGTTCCACTGTGCACCGTTCATCTGGGCATCCCTACGTGCCTCTTCCACTTCAGACTTGTAGATTGCCTCATCACCTACCACCCATACTACTTCATCAATCACATTGTTCTGGGCGGAACTGAATGTACACTTAAGCAAAGAGGCCGTAATAACGGTCATATAATAAATACCTCTGTTCATTTGTTTTTTCTCTGATGAAATGTGATTCTGCCCTTCTCCATGGCAGCCTCATAAAGATCCTCCTTGATTTTTCTCATATATGCCACCTCATTACTGTTAATAAGAAGGCCGCGTATTCTGGTGCGCGCATGATCCAAAGGCTCTATTCCGCCCTTGGGGGCAAATTCACTCACATTGAGCAGATATAAATACTCTTCGTCCTTAAATTCAAAACTGTTCTTCTCTTTGAGGAGAACCTCAAGTGGCTTATCCAATGCAGGAAGCAGCACCTCCAGTTCCGAAACACTCCTCCAGTTGTCATAGAAGAAATCACAACGGCCTGCATTACGGATACTGTATTTCTCTATTTCCTCAAAAGACTCGTCATCCATACGGGTATAGAGATTCCTGATATCAGCCAGATCGTGCGATTTGTTGGATATCTTCAGGAACAAACCCTTTATAAGTGACTCATCCAGGACAAACAGTCTCTGGTTGTTATCAAAGAACTGTTCTATCTCCTCTTCGGTTATATCCGACGAGAATTTCTGGTCAATAAGTCTTCGCTGATATTCATGTTCAAACAGGGAACGTCTGTAATTCTCCACCAGACGGTCTATATCTTTGGTATCGGGGATATTACGTATGGCGTTCTGATAAAAAAGCACATCCTGCGCCCAGTTTCTGATATAGCGTTCAGCAAACAATGTGCTGTCCGCTTCTGAAAGTCCCAACGGAATCACCTGCTTAATATCCTCGGCATAAAGCACATCCGAACCGATCTCCACGACAGGAGTCTTGCCATATACATACTCCGTCACGTTCTTGTTCCATCTACAGGAGACAAACAGGAATATCGAACAGGCTGCAGCCAGTCTGAAAGCAACTCCACGACATGATCCTAACGCTCCTATCATAAATCAAGACTAACCTGTTTCAGCGCTTTCCTGAATATCTTGTATCTGTACTGCTTACGCAGTTTCTTTATCCACTCGCTCTCAAGCTGATTCTGATAATCTTCGGTAACATCGGCAATCACGTCCTGAACCGTATCGGGTTCTTTGATGACCCTGCCCAATACATTGACGTAAGGATAGTTTGGCATAGGTTCATATTCACCCTTGCCGAAAACGATCTTGTCCACATAGGCGTTCTGTCCCTGTCTGAAAACTCCGGTCTCGGATGAGCCCTTCATGACACGTACCTTGATATCGCTCTTGTTGAATTCAAGAATACTGTCAATCCACTCGTTCATTTCAACACCATCCAATATGGATTTCAACTGATTGAATGTCTCTTCATCCTTACAGAATATAACCATACCCTTGAAAGCGGGAGGATCAAACCTGTATTGTTTTTTATGGGACTGATAGTATTTATCCAATGCTTCGGGATCAGAAGACACCTTCTCCCAGATCTCCCTGTTGCTTATATCAAACAGAAGCAGACCGTCATAATACTCTCGTGATATATTGCCGAAATCCGGTTCCACATCCTCCAGAACGCTGTCCAGATGGGCAACAGCCTCATCACCACTGATACTCCATCCCAACTTTGTGGCATATTTGTCGGCAGCTCTCCTCCTGGCTTCAGGTAACGCATCAGATTCAAGCACGCGTCTGTATATCTGGTCATGAACCTCTTCATAGGCATCAAGTTGACGGTGTCCGTCCACCATAACTATGAAAGCCATGCCTTCGGATACGAAAGGCCTACTGAATTGACCATCCTCAAGACTGAACACTATTTCCGCCACATCGTCCGGAAGCTGAAATCTGGCCACCCAACCGGCTTCACCGCCCCTTGCTGCCAACTGATCGTCCGAATACTCTTTTGCCAACTGGCTGAAGGGTTCTCCAGCTTCAAGTTTTTTATAAACGGACTCCAACAGTTCCACACTCTTGCCAAGCGACTCAAGGGTCTCCTCCCTGGGCGTTGATGAGATTACAAAAAGATGTACCAGGCCGTCCGCCCCTACCTCCAGGACTGATTGGTCATATGAGTTACGGGTGACCTCCTCCAGAAAATCCTTGTCTATAAGATAATCCTCCGCCTGCATATCACGATACATCCTGTATTCATTCAGGAATGACTGTGATTTATCCAAACCTTCGTCCAGGGCAGCCTGAACCTTAAGTTTGAAATTCAGATAAAGGTCAGCATACTGACGTACAGTCTTTCTGGTTACTGAAGTCTCCGTGTTGTTCTTCCTGAAGAAATACTCAAACTCGGATTTTCTGACTTCATATCCGTTAACATCCATGACGACAGGATTATCCTGAGCATGAAGGATGACACTGAATAAGACTGCAGATATGCAGAGAAGGATACGTCTCATAACTTTTTCTGACAAATGATCATTCGTGACGGCTGTAGTTGGGAGCTTCGCTTGTGATGGCGACATCATGAGGATGGCTCTCGTTCATACCGGCATTGGTGATACGGACAAACTTGGCTTCGTGCAGTTTATCGATATTGGGAGCACCACAGTAACCCATACCTGAGCGCAGACCGCCAGCCAGTTGGTAAACCACCTCATAAAGGGTTCCCTTATATGGAACACGGGCAGCGATTCCTTCAGGAACGAGCTTGCGGGTATCCTTGGTATCGGCCTGGAAGTAACGGTCCTTGGATCCGTTCTCCATAGCTTCAAGTGAACCCATTCCACGATACGACTTGAACTTTCGGCCGTTGAATATGATGGTCTCACCGGGAGACTCCTCCGTTCCGGCCACGAGCGAGCCGAACATCACGCTGTCACCACCGGCGGCCAGGGCTTTCACCACATCACCCGAGTAGCGCAGGCCTCCATCGGCAATGATAGGAACTCCCGAGCCCTTGATTGCCGAATATACATCATACACTGCCGAAACCTGAGGAACACCGATACCGGCAATTATACGGGTAGTGCAGATGGAGCCCGGCCCCATACCTACCTTTACGGCATCGGCACCTGCTTCAACAAGAGCCTTGGCAGCTGCTCCGGTAGCGATATTACCCACTACGATGTCAATATTGCTGAAACTTGCCTTCGCCTCCCTGAGTTTGGCTATCACGCTCTTGGTATGACCATGAGCTGTATGTATCACTATGGCATCGGCTCCAGCCTCGACAAGAGCCGACATACGCTCAAGAGTATCATTGGTGACGCCCACACCGGCAGCTACGCGAAGACGGCCTTTACTGTCCTTGCAAGCCATAGGTTTGTCCTTGGCCTTGGTGATATCCTTATAGGTGATAAGACCCACCAGTTTGCCGGTATTGTCTACTACGGGTAGTTTCTCTATCTTGTTCTCCTGAAGTATCTGTGAAGCAGCCTCCATATCAACCTGCTGATGTGTGGTAACCAGATTCTCCCTGGTCATGACATCCTCTATCTTGACATCATAATTACGCTGGAACCTCAGGTCACGGTTGGTCACGATACCGCACAGCTTGCCGTCCTCCTCAACGACAGGAATGCCTCCTATGTGGTACTCTGCCATCAGGGCCAGGGCATCGCGTATGGTGTTGCCGCGACGTATTGTCACGGGATCATATATCATACCGTTCTCGGCTCGCTTTACGATTGCCACCTGGCGGGCCTGCTCGGATATTGACATGTTCTTATGAATTACACCTATACCTCCTTCGCGGGCTATAGCGATGGCCATGCGTGACTCTGTGACAGTATCCATGGCTGCGGTCACAAACGGAATGTTAAGGCTGATGTTGCGTGAAAACCTTGTTGAAAGATTGATATCACGCGGCAGGACCTCCGAATAAGCTGGGATAAGCAGGACATCATCAAATGTCAGGCCTTCCATAGCTACCCTATCTTCTAAAAATGACATAATATTTTTGTTTTATCAGTTACCCATTTCTGAAATGAATTTGATGCGCACCAGACGTATCTCCTCCTCACTGTAGTCATCCCCAAGTTCATCAATCGCATCATCTATCGAATCACTCTCCGACTCGCGGAAATACTCATAAATATCCTCGGCACGATCCTCATCCATCACACTGTCTATAAAATAGTCGATGTTGAGTTTTGTACCCGAATAGACTATAGCCTCTATTTCGTTGAGCAGTTCATCAAAATCTATGCCTTTGCTTATGGCTATATCATCCAGCGCAACCTTCATGTCAATGCTTTGGATGATGCTCACCTTAAGTTTGGACTTGTTGGCCACCGTGCGTACACGCAGGTCCTCGGGACGTTCTATCTCATTCTCCTCAACGTGACGCTTTATCAGGTCAATGAACTCCTGGCCGTAACGTTTTGCCTTTCCGGCACCCACTCCGGGAATATTCTGGAGTTCCTCAATAGTCACAGGATATGTAGTGGCCATTGCCTCCAATGAGGGATCCTGGAATATCACATAAGGCGGAAGCTGAAGATGTTTGGAGAGTTTCTTCCTCAGGTCCTTGAGCATCGAATAGAGTTCGGGGTCAACGGCAAACGAACCGCCACCGCGCATCGGACCTTCAGCCTCGTCGTCATCAAACTCCTTATCCTCAACTATCATGAAGGACTTTGGGTTCTTAAGGAATTCCCGTCCTTCATCTGTCAGTTTCAAAAGGCCGTAGTTCTCAACATCCTTCTTTATGTATCCTGCAATCAGGGCCTGACGTATCACTGCATTCCAGGTTTTCTCCTCCTCATCCGATCCGGATCCGAACACATCCAGGTCATCGTGCATATGGTCTGTTATCTCGGATGTCTCCTTGCCCAGCAGAATGTCAATTATATAATCGGCCTTGAAATTCTCCTTGACGGCAACGATACACTCCAGGACAGCCTCCAGCAGTTGCTGTGCCTCCACCCTCTTTTTGGGGTTCAGACAGTTGTCGCAGTTACCGCAGTTAT
>CADCLI010000014.1:23027-25572 GCA_902802285.1 uncultured Bacteroidales bacterium | reverse complement strand
GCCGAAATAATGGAGCAGCAGCTTGCGGCGGCAGACGGAAGACTCGCAGTATGCGGTGGTCTCGGCCAGCAGCTGGCGGCCTATATCCTGCTCGGCCAGAGGCTTGCCCTCAAGGAATTTCTCCAGTTTCTGGACATCCTTGCTGTTATAGAAGGCTATGCACTGACCTTCGCCGCCGTCACGTCCGGCACGCCCTGTCTCCTGATAGTAACCTTCAAGGCTCTTGGGGATGTCATAATGTATCACATAGCGAACGTCGGGTTTGTCTATACCCATGCCGAAAGCTATGGTAGCCACTATCACGTCTATCTTCTCCATGATGAAGGCGTCCTGCGTCTTGCTGCGTGCGGCGGCCTCCATACCGGCATGATATGCCATTGCCGATATGTCATTGGCCTGAAGTATCTCGGCCAGTTCCTCTACCTTCTTGCGTGAAAGGCAATATATGATACCTGACTTGCCGGGATTGGCCTTGATGAACTTGATTATCTCCTTGTCAACGTTCTTGGTCTTGGGCCTTACCTCGTAATAAAGATTGGGACGGTTGAACGATGACTTGAAATCCTTGGCATCCTGAATGCCCAGGTTCTTCTTGATGTCGTCACGAACCTTATTGGTTGCGGTAGCCGTCAGGGCGATTATGGGTGCCAGTCCTATCTCCTTTACGATATCCCGTATCTTACGGTACTCGGGACGGAAGTCATGTCCCCATTCCGATATGCAGTGAGCCTCGTCAATGGCGTAGAATGATATCTTTATCTTTTTCAGGAAATCCACGTTTTCCTCCTTGGTAAGTGACTCGGGAGCCACATACAGAAGTTTAGTCTTACCGTCCAGTATATCCGCTTTAACCAGATCTATCGATGTCTTGTTGAGTGAAGAATTGATAAAATGGGCTATACCGTCCTCCTCACCCAGGTTACGCATGGCGTCAACCTGATTTTTCATGAGGGCGATAAGTGGGGATATTACTATTGCCGTACCGTCCATAACAAGAGCCGGAAGCTGGTAGCAAAGTGACTTTCCACCGCCTGTAGGCATGAGCACAAACGTATCATTCCCTGCCAGCAGATTGCGTATTATCGCCTCCTGATCTCCCTTGAAAGTGTCAAAACCGAAATGGACTTTCAGGATTTCCTGCAGATTAACATCTTTTGCCATAAACTATAAAAACATCTATTCTATCCGTTGGGGATAGAAAACAAAGTTAAGTACAAGTATTTTATACTTGCAAACTTTTTGACGAAAAAAAACGCAAATAATACTACTAATTATTACGTCCAGGATTATCAGACCTTTTCAAATACCGCTCCGTCTGCCTTGTCCAGCTGCCGTCTGGCATAATCAAGTGTCACCGTATAACTCTTGCGGCCCGATGACGGTATCTCATACATGGCGTCTATCATGATAGTCTCCACAATTGACCTGAGGCCTCGGGCGCCAAGTTTGAATTCCAGAGCCTTGTCTACGACAAAATCCAGGACCTCGGGCTTGAATGTCAGGTCCACTCCGTCAAGTTTGAATATCTTGACATACTGACGTACTATCGAATTCTTCGGTTCTGTAAGGATATTACGGAGAGCCTCGCGGTCAAGCGGCTGCAGACTGGTCACAACCGGCAGACGGCCTATGATCTCCGGTATGAGTCCGAAAGATTTAAGGTCCTGGGGTGAAACGTACTTCATCAGATTGTTAAGGTCAACCTTACTGCGTTGTTCGACCGAATCAAATCCCACCACCTGAGTATTGAGACGGCTGGCTATCTTGCGTTCGATGCCGTCAAAAGCGCCTCCGCAGATAAACAGGATATTCTTGGTGTCCACCTGAATGAATTTCTGCTCGGGATGTTTTCGTCCTCCCTGTGGCGGAACGTTCACGACCGAACCTTCAAGAAGTTTCAGAAGTCCCTGCTGTACGCCCTCACCGCTCACATCACGTGTTATGGAGGGGTTATCGCTCTTACGGGCAATCTTATCTATCTCATCGATGAAAACAATCCCCCTCTCGGCTGCAGCCACGTCATAATCGGCTACCTGAAGCAGACGTGAAAGGATGCTCTCGACATCTTCTCCCACATAACCGGCTTCAGTCAGGACCGTTGCGTCAACTATTGTGAAAGGAACCTTGAGAAGGCGTGCTATTGTTTTGGCCAATAATGTCTTACCGGTTCCGGTAGCACCCACCAGAATGATATTGCTCTTCTCAATGTCAATATCATCGGTCTCAGGCTGGGTTATTCGTTTGTAATGATTGTATACGGCAACAGAGAGGTAACGTTTGGCCGCATCCTGTCCAATCACATAGTCATCAAGGAATTTCTTGATTTCCTTTGGTTTGGGAACAGAATCCATCGTGAATGCGGGACGTTCGCCACCCTGTTTTGCATCACGTACTATCTCTGCGGCACGCTCGACACATTCATTACAGATGCAACCGTCAATTCCGGTTATAAGGAAACCCACTTCCTTGTCGGAACGGCCGCAAAAACTGCAACTCCTGCCTTTCTTGATTCCTGCCATTCAAAAAACAACCGTTACTTACGTTT